>NZ_JBSGGG010000016.1:0-253603 GCF_053603795.1 Nocardia sp. NPDC004123 | reverse complement strand
GGGCGGAAGGCATTGCGTACCTCGGGGCGATCGAAGGCGATCCGCACCGTGCCCTGCTCGATGTGCCGGTGGTACGTGATGTCGGTGAGGTTCTCGAATCCCGGGACGACATTCCACAAATCTGGATTGAAGGTCACCGTGCCCACCCTAGTCACGTTCACATTTCGCGAGATCCAGGACCCATGTTGCTCCGGCCAATGGCGAGCCGAAATGCTGTGCAATACACCACTTCTCGCCTGGTAAAGATCACGTTGCTCGACATACGACGGGTCTGCGCATCAACGTGTTCGATCTCGATCTAGTTGTATTCCGGATGGATCCAATGAGGATGCCTGGCCGCGAGGTGGTCGTCGATCGCGGCCTCGACCAGCTCCCGCCAATGCGGATTGCTCTGGGTGGTGTTCTCGTCGCGAAACCACCGGCAACCAGCCGTAGGGCATAGGAATCGATAGGTGCCGAGATTGTCAATGCGGCCGCCCAGGCTCACGGGGCGCTTACGACTCGCACCAGCGTCGCGACGACTGCCGAAGGCTGAAAGTTCGTCTCCCACTCCATCACTCAATCACAGGCGGACATGCAGGCGACACTTACGAACCGCGTGGTACGTGATCTTGTGACAGGGCGGCCCCTGGTTTCGAATGTGCACAGCTTTGTCACTCTCGACGGGCGCTCGACGATTTCGATGCTGTACTGCGGCGGCGGCTCGATCGTTGCCGACGCTGCATCGAGCAGATGCTGTGCCACGTTGTGGGCCAGCGGATTTCAATCATCTTGGCTAATTTGCACAACACAGGGGGCACCCGTAGGGTTCGGTCCGGGCCGACCTGCATACCCCCAAGCGGTGTCGACCCACGAGATGGTGGCCAGTTGCAGCTCGAATGCTGTCGGCTGCCGATGATGTCGATGCCGTCGGGTCAAACCCCCCTTCACCCGGCGGCATCGCTCGGAGATCGTCCGCCGCGCCGGGTCCGTCATGGCCGACAACTCCGACCCTGGACAGCCTTCACCGTCTTTCCGCGAACAGCCTTGCTCAACCATCTCAGTACCCGCCTGCCGACCAGCGCCGAGCGCATGATCGAGCTACACCTGTGCGACGTGGGCCTGGACGGCCGGACGAACCCGCCGCAGCGAGGCGACCTGTCCACCGCCGCGCCCGACTGGGCCGAGCCGCGACACCTGCGGGCCTCCCTGACCGCATTCGAGCGATCGGCACCGCAACCTACGTGTAATTCACTATTCGCGAGGTCGCCTCGGTACCGTCTGCGGTCAGGCGCTGACCGCACGCCATCCAGACGAGTCGCCCCGCCGGGCACGCTGTGCGGGGCGAAACTCCAGCCCAGCTCGCGCATGCCCGGTCGAACTCGCCCGCGCCCAGTCCGGCCACATCCCAGCCGCTGGCCGGCCATGCACGTAGCGGGCCGTTCCAGCAGGTGAATGCCTGCGGTTCCAATCCTGCAGACGCGCCGCGTCGTGTCGGACGGATTTGTGCCTTCCGGCCCTTGTCTACCGGTGCCTCTACTGGGCGGGGGTCGCAAAAATAGGTATGTCGTGGGTAGTTCTGCCGTCGCGGGCAAGGGCGCCCGCAATGCAGGCTCGTCAGTGACAGCGCAGGCAAGAACTGGCGAGGATTGCGATGTTCGACCACAAGCCGGAAAACCCCCGACACCTCAACGACCCCACCGGGCGCCACGACAGCGCGACCCTGATGATCCGGCGTTGCACCGACTGCGCAACATTGGTCGCACCAATGACCAACGCCTGCTCATCCTGCCGAGCCACCACCCTGGACTGGGTACCCTCCACCGGCACCGGGTCGATCGTGTCGTGGAAAGTGGCCCACCACCCCTCCAACACCGGCACCTGGGAACAGTCCACGGTCGCCATCGTCGAACTCGACGACGGCCCCTGGATCTACTCCACCATCTACGGCGAACTCCCACCACCCTCGGACCAGCCGATCCGCGTCCGCTACGAACCCGACCCACCCGAGGACCGATTCCCGGTCTTCACCATCGACACCACCACCCCACAGACCCCCCACGCCAGCACCCCACCCGCGGACGACCCGAACAACCCCCAGCCGACGACGTCCCCCGCGGCACACACCAACCACGACCCGGGATGGGTTCGTTCGTCGATGACACACTGCGATTTCCTGGCAGCCAACCGATCACTCGACACGGCCGCCAGATCGGTGGTCGAGTACGCGATCCGACAGGCCCCCTCCGGCGGCGCCAGCGCCGGCGAGCTGCTCGTCGCCTTCGGCGTCACCCGCTGGCGGTTCGTGCAGATGATCCGCGAGGCCCTCGTCCAACGCCCCAGCGACACCCGCGATGCGCGCACACTCAAACGCAACCTGCTCGACTCACTGTCATGGGCATGGCGCGCCTACCCCGACTCCTCGGCTTCCTACGTCTCCTGCTAGCGCCACAGTTTCGATTCCTCTGTGCTGCAAAGACATTCGGCAACAAGTAAGGACACAACGACGTGCCCGATCCGCTCCCTTCCCGACACGATCACTCCCAGGCGTCCGGCACCGTCGTGCACGGCACCTGGGCACCCCGCTATGCCGATGCGATCACCGCATTCGCGCGGCTGTTCTCCACCGGCCGCGGCGGCGGCGCACTGGCGGTCTACCACCGCGGCCGCCCTGTCATCGATGTCTGGACCGGCACCGCCGACCCGGACCGCGGCGTCGCCTGGCAACACAACACCGCCGCACTGTCGTACTCGACCTCCAAAGGCATCACCGCCACAGTGGTGCACCGGCTGGCCGAACGCGGACTGATCGACTACCACGCACCGGTCGCCGAGTACTGGCCCGCCTTCGGCGCCAACGGCAAGAAGAAGATCACCATCGCCGAAGTCCTCAGCCACCGCGCCGGACTCTCCCACGTCACCCCGCTGGCCAAGAACCTCGACGAGCTGGTCGACCACCACCTGATGGAAGAGCGGATCGCCGCCGCTGCACCGGACCGATGGCGCGGCATACCCGCATACCACGCGATCTCCTTCGGCTGGCTGGCCGCCGGAATCGCCCGCGCGGTCACCGGTAAGGGCATGAGCGAGCTCTACCGCACCGAACTCGCCGAACCCCTGGGCCTCGACGGCCTCCACCTCGGCACCCCAGCATCATCGGCGAACACCACCGTCGCCACCTCGCACGGGTCACGCGTCCCGTTCGGCATCCCCGGCGCCGCCCACCTCCTGCGGATCGCCGGACGAATCCCCCTCCCGGGCACCGGATTCGTCCGAGCCATCTACACCCACGGCATCGAACAGCTCACCTCCGGAACCGCCCCAGCCATCCTGACCGGCGAAATGCCCGCCGCCAACGGAGTATTCACCGCCCGCGCCGTCGCCTCCGTCTACAACACGCTCGTCACCGACACCCCCCTGCTGTCACGATCACGAGTGCAGCAGATATCGCGCGTACAGACCTGGCTCCCGGACCGAAACCTGCTGCTCCCCATGGGCTGGCGACTCGGCTACCACTCCATCCCCGCCCCGGGCGCCCCACGAGGCTTCGGACACGGCGGGCTCGCCGGCTCCGGCGGCTGGGCCGACCCCGACAGCGGCCTCGCCGTCGGACTCGTACACAACTGGCTCCCCGACGCACGACACCTACCCCGCGACCAGTTCGTCCTCCCGCGCCTGCTCGCCCCCGTCGTCCGCGCCGCCACCGGCACCGCACACCCCCAACCTCAGGATCTCAGTATGGTGATCAGCTGACGGGCAGCGTCAGCGTGTTCGCCGGAGATCGAATCCTGCTTCCCGCCAAGCCATCTCGCAGCCGCCCGGCTCCTTCCCCCTCACGGCGACGGATGACCCACTCGCCTCCACGCTCGCTACTGAAACGGAAATGCCGATAGCTCGACAAACCCCTCCGTACCGACGTTGCGGTATGACGTTGGGAGACGGCTGATCACGCTTGCCGCAACAACAGCAAGTTCAGCGGTTTGACGCCGGTCGGCTCGGCGACCAGGTGCGCCTGGTGTGCACCCCGAATTGATCGATAACCATCAGGTCTGCTCCGTTTGCACGAGTTGTCCGAGAATGTGGGCGGGTGTGGCCGAGGGGCGAGCGTTCGTCACGAAGTCGTGGCGAAGCCGGTGATAGGGCTCGCCCGCGCCGTAGAAGTGCTGACGCATGCGGTCGAGTTCCTCGGATCGATACGCCGCCAAGGGTTTTGCCGCCTCGTCCACTGCGCGGCAGAGCTTCTTCTCGAGTAGTCGACCCGCTGTGGCGGACAGGGCCGCCGACAATGTGGCGGCCTCGCGCCTCACCCAGGCACGAAACTCTCCGACATCTCCTGCGACGACGCGGTCCACCAGGCCGAGAGCCTCGGCGGAGCGTGCACCTACCGGCAGTGCTTCCCGCATCAGGCGATCGGCCTGCCGTGTACCGACCCGGCGTGGCAACGTGTAGGTCCAGTACTCGGACCCGTACAAACCCATCAGCCGGTAATGCGGGTTGAGCACGGCGGACTCCCGGCACCAGACCTCGTCAGCGGCCAGCGCCAGCATCACTCCACCCGCAGCCGCGTTCCCGGCCAGCGCCGAGATCACCAATTTGTCCGTGGTCGTGAGAATCGCCTCGATCAGGTCGTCGACGGCGTTGATATTGCGCCAGGACTCGTCGGCGGGGTCCGCGGCGGCTTCGATCACGTTGAGGTGGATGCCGTTGGAGAAGAAGTCGCGCGCCGGCCCCAGCACGAGCACGGTTGTCGGTCGAGCACACGCCTGCCGATACGCGTCGAGTAGCCGTCGGCACTGGTCTGTGCTCATTGCTCCAGCGGCAAAAGAGAATTCGAGATGGCCGACGGTCCCGAGTTCGTAGTACCGCAGCTCGGACCAGGTGTCGCGGGTTGCGGCCTCGGCTGCCGAAATGGGAAGGTCCGGCACTCCGGCCAGGAGCTCGCGGTCTATCACCGCGGTGGCGGGCAGTTTGAAAGTCGCTGGGCCGCCGGGTATCCGGCGGCTGCGCAGCTGCGGTAGCCAGACCGCGCCGTCCACGGTGGCTCGGCAGATCGCGCCATCCCGGGTAGCGAGAACGGCGCCCGGCGCCCCGCGTAGTCGATCCTCGCGATGCCCGCCGTGTACGAAGTACTGGCGTCCGTACAGCTCGTCCAGCACGCCGGGTTGAGAGTCGGCCGCGCGCAGCTTGCGGAGCACCACTGCCGTGCTGTCGCTGGACCAATCGATACGTCGGAACTCCTGCGCGTGATATGGCCGCTGCCGTCCGTGGACATCGGGACGGTCGTAGTCGAGGGGCTCGGGCTCGAAGTCTCCCTGCTCGAATTGGTCAACCGCCCGCAATACCGCACACATCGCGGCATCGGCGACCTCGGTACGGTACAACTCACTTTTCCCGCAGGGCCGCATCACAAACGATTCCGAGGCCCAGATCGGACCCGCGTCCAATTCCGCGACGGCCTGCAGAACGGTCACGCCCCACTCGGTGGCGCCGGAACTGATCGCCCAGTCCAGCGCCGACGGACCTCGATCGCCCTTCGGGCCCGGGTGCACGATCAGCACTGTGTTCTCCGACCAAATATCCTCTGGCACAGCGACTGTCAGCATCGGCGCAAGGATCAGCTCGGGCCGGAACCGCGCTATACCCGCCCGTAGTGACTCGTCGCCACCGAGCGCCAACTCGACCCCCACGCGGTGCCCGCGCTGCCGCAATTCCGCGTGAATACGCTGCGTGAGGCTGTTGAATGCGCTTGCGAGAAGCAGGATTCGCATTGGTTTCCTTAAACTGAGCTCGCGGCGACACAAACCGATACCCACCAGAAATTCGAAACAATGACGAACAGAGAAATGTCTCTCAGGTGCTCCTACCCATCAGCAGCACCCTATGGGACGGATTGCGCTACGGGCGCGCCCGCCACTCGGGAAACAAGGGTCGAGCCGATCGCGCCGTCTGCCCTCGGTCGGCGGGGAGGGCCGAGCGACGGACTGCGGAAACGTCTTATTTCAGACGTCTGACCAGCCTGGACTGCGCCCCATGGAAGTCCATACTCGGCAGTTGCAGTACTTCATGGCAGTCGCGGAGGAATTGAGTTTCACCCGGGCCGCGCAGCGGCTCCACGTGTCGCAGCAGGGTCTGAGCACACAGATCGAGCAGCTGGGGCACGAGATGGACGTCACGCTGCGCTCGCGGAGAATTCGGCCGAATCCGGTCGTGATGAACAACGATTCGCCGCAGCCTTCCCCAGGCGATGCCAGTCGATCCCAGGAGAATCACAACTCGATGTTGTGAATGGACTCGAAATACTGATTTCTCTTCGGATACTTTGCCTCCTAACGTCTTCGATGCGAGCGAACTGCTCGCGGGGGCGGGTTCCGTACCGGACTGTGACCCGGGCCGGAGCCTGTCCCTCGGCTCTTCGAAGACTGCCCGGAAGGAAAGATGAGGGCCTTCACCATTCTGCTGCTGGCCGCGGGACTGCTGCTGGCCCCCGCGGTTCATCTCGAGCCGGCGGCACAGGCCGCACCCACCGGGTTGAAGGGTCCGCTGAGTACACGTGGCCGGTATATCGTCGACGAGGCCGGGAATCGGGTGAAGCTGAAGTCGGGCAACTGGCACGGGTCCAGCGGTACCTGGACCGGTAGCGGCGACGACGAGGATCCGGCGAACAACTTCGCCCAGGAAATCGGGCATCGCGCACCGCTCGGACTCGACCGCGTCCCGCTCGACAAGATCGTCCAGGACTTCAAGGACCTGGGGCTGAACAGCATTCGGCTGCCGTTCTCCAATCAGATGATCACCGACGACCGGCCGGTGACAGGTCTGACCGCGAATCCGGCGCTCAACGGGCTGAAGCCGCTGGAGGTATACGACAAGGCGGTCGCCGCACTCACCGGCGCCGGGCTCGGCGTCATCCTCAACAATCACACCACGACCACCCGGTGGTGCTGTGCCGTCGATGGCAACGAACGCTGGAATTCCGGGCAGGACACCGACACCTGGGTGAACGACTGGGCATTCATGGCCGCCCGGTACAAAGGTGATCCGGGGGTGATCGGGGCCGATCTGCGCAATGAGGTACGGCGCGACACCTGGGACAACCCCAACTGGGGTTTGGGCGACAGCCACGACTGGGAGGCGGCCGCGCACCGGGCGGGCGATCGGATCCTGAAGGACGCCAACCCGAATCTGCTCATCATGATCGAGGGCATCAACTGGTCCGGCATCCCGACCGATCTGACCTGGCACCAGCGACCGATGCTGCGTGATCTGAAGTCGTTGTCGCAGACGCTGGTCCGGTCACACAAGCTGGTCTACTCGGTCCACTTCTACAGCTATATCGGCCCGGCCAACACCGGCGGGACCGGCCTGAGCGGGGGCGAGACCCATGATCCTCGGTTCCGGGACATGTCCCGGGACGACCTGTTCAAATCCATGGACGAGCTCGCGGGGTACGTGGCCACCACGCCCGACCAGCATTTCACCGCGCCGGTGTGGGTAAGCGAGTTCGGGATCGGCAAGGACGCCGAGGGCCTCGACAAAGCGTGGTTCCCGAACATGGTCGACTATCTGATCAATCGGGACCTCGACTTCGCCTACTGGCCGATCGTCGGCTTCCAGCATCAGGACAAGGGCAACGCCTGGGGTCTGCTGCGTTACGACACCGACGGCAGCAAGCGCAGCGTGATGGACGCCGACGACTGGCGGGGCGCGCACCTGCGACGGCTGCTGGCGGCCGATGGCAAAGCCGGCCAGGTCGCTCCGGTGCGAGCCTGGTCCATGCTCAATGCCATCCACGACGACCACAACGCGTCGCTGCGGGCCGCGAACGATTGGGATCCGGGCGCGCACAAGCTCGTCTGCCCCGACGACCAGCGCCTGATCGGGATCAGTTCACGCGGGCAGGGCGGCCTGTGCACCGACGCCACCGAGGGCAGTCTGTGGCAGGCCAATACGTCGGCGACCAAGGTCGCCGCGGAGAAGGTGACAACCGACTGGGCCAATGGCTTCACCAAATATCAGTGCGCCGAAGGACAATTCATGATCGGCTACAGCGTGCGCGGTGACGGCACCTCGGCCATCCTCTGCGCCCCCGGCCGCATTCCGCTGGCGGGTGCCGGCCGCACTGTATGGGATGACCGCGGTGACAATCGACCGGCCTCGGGCGAAGGCGGCGACTACGCGAACGGCTACTACAAGGGGCAGTGCAACGCGGACGAGTACGCCGCCGGCATCGCCTTCTCCTGGGCCAACGCCCGCTACGGGCATCCGGACGCCCTGTACTGCCGCAAGCTCAGGTAACCACGCACCCGCCCGCTGCGGCAGGCAGACGACCCGTTGGCCCGCGCCGATGATCCGGTGCGGGCCAACGGCTTTCCTTCCGGCCGTGAAACCACCGAAACCGATTGACAACTCGGACGACTCCCCCTGCCCGCTGTGCCCGGCGTTCAGGCCGGGACGCGATCCGGGCCCTGGAGGATCGACAGCCGGATGGCGGCCAGCACCACTGCGCGGTGCGGCAATCCGAGCCGGCCCGGCTCCGGCTCGTTCGCCCAGTGCCAGCCCGGCTCGTGGTCGGAGGTCGGCAGCATGATGTGGCTGCCGCGGTCCGGCATGGTTACGCCGTTCTCCTGCAAGAAGCTTCGAAGTCGCTGGGGTACGGGGTGATACGGGAGGGGCGGGGCGACCAGGAAGGTCCAGAAGCGGTCGCGCGGGTCGGCGACCACCGGTGTGGACGGCAGCCAGGACAACCGCAGGCGGACCCGGTCGCCCAGTGATTCGGGCAGCGCCAGTGCCTCGACCGCGGCGCCGACGGTGAGCAGCGGGCGGTCGGCGTACATCTCCACCGGAAGTCCATAGCGCGCTCTCAGCACATGGGCCGATTCGTAAGGGGAACAGCACGATTCGAACATCCAAACCTCCGGGCGCACGACGAGGGGTGCACTCGGTGCCAGGGTGTCCGCGGGTTCCCGTGGCCGACGCGAGGCATGAACGGAGGATTCGCGTCGAGTGCGGACACCGGGCGATTGGAGGCTCGTCGACCGGCACCGAGTGCAAGAACAGTCTCGACCATCAACCGTGCCACCACGGTGACACCCGGATGGCATCCGGATGACCGGCTGTAAATCTGTGTCCCCCAACAACGAACCGGTAACCGTGAGGAAGCTCACCAGCGAAACCGACCGCCCCGGAGGATCTTTCGCGAATGCATCGAGGCAACCAAGCTTGATACAAAGTTGCCACTCGGAGACGTTGGTGAACCAATATGCAAGCTGGCGCGGCATACGCACGCTACCTGCGCCTGGGCTTGTCCGGGTGCCCGGATCGCTGATACCGGCTGGCTCATACGCTAGTCGGCGCGGGCGATCCTGACGATGTGCAGGCGGCTGCCGACCTCCCCGGTGAAGCGGCGGGAGGTGATCGTCACCGGTTGCCAGCCGCTGGGGGTGTGGGCGCGGATCCGCGCGGGGGTGACAGTTTTGGAGTCGAGCAGTCCGGGCTGCAGCATGACCGCGGTTTTCGCGATCGCGTCCCAGTCGTCACGGTGAATCAATTCGGCGTCGCCCTCGCGTTGCCAGTCGATCCAGGTGGGTACGTGCCCGATCCATTGCGCGATGAGCGGGGCACCGTTGGGCGGGAACGCGATCAGGGCGGCGGCGGGTGCATCCGGCCCGGGTTCATCGGTCAGGCCGAGCGCTTCGTGCGGGCTCAGAGAAACCGGATCCACGTCGGAGACATCGTGTGTCAGCCCACGCAGGCCGTGCCGCTCCAAATCGGTTCGGCCGACCGCGAACGTCTGCCAGTTCATCAGGCGTCCATTGTCGTGCAGAACCACGATGTGCTGGCTGAATTGCGCACCGGGTTGGGGGTTGGTACCCAGTGCTATCAAGGCGGTGGCGTCATCGAATTTCACGACCTTGCGGAAGAATTCACCGGGCGAGCGAACCCGTTTGAATCCATCGGCATCATCTGTGGACATCATCCATGACTCGAGGCGCTGCTGAACTTGCAGATCCCCGGCGTACCATGCGATTCCGGCGGCAGGGCGATGAGCGGGAATGGGTTCGTCCGGCGCCCCGACCCACAGGTGGACGGCATACACCTCGTCGTCGGGGCCGAGGATGGGCAGGGCTTGGACGCGGCTGTGACCACCGCGGCCGGAGACCACCTGATCGAAGACCGATCCGGACCGGCGCACCCAGTCGATGGTGTCGGTGACATCGACACCTTCGTTGCGCTGCAGCGACCGCAGCGACACCCAATCGCGGCGTTCGCCGTCCTTGGCGACGATGGTTGCGGGGGTGTCCAGAGGCCCCAGGGCCTCGATGAGAAACCACGACATCGAGAGCGCTACCTCTTGGTGGCGGCCACTGAGCGGCCGCGGGCGGTCAATTCGAACGGGTCAGGGCGCAAGGTTCCGCGCTCGCGCAGAGTCAGGGGCGCGGCGGAGGTCGTGGCCAGGTCGAAGGCGTGTACCAGCCGGCCCAGCATCAGCGTTGCCTCGTGCAGCGCGAACGCCCGGCCGATACACGAGCGCGGGCCCGTGCCCCACGGCTGGAAGAACCGGTCAGGGAAGGTGCGCAACGCGGCGGAATCGAAGCGGTCCGGGTCGAAGTCCGCGGCGCCTGGACCCCACACATCGGAGTCGCGCTGTGCGGCCAGCGCAAGCACGAACACTGCCCGCCCCGCCGGGATCCGATAGCCGCCGAGGTTCTGGTCGGTGCGCGCGATCCGGAAGTAGCCCGGCGCGGGCGGCCATAGTCGGAGACATTCGTTGAGGAACTGACGTGTGAATCGCATCTTCACCACGTCGTCGTAGCCCAGATCGGTTGTCTGCGCGGGCATCTCGGCGCGCACGCGGTCTTGGTAGTCCAGGTTCCGCGCCAGGTAGTACAGCGCGACTTCCAACAGGGCGGCGGTTGTTTCGTGCCCGGCGATCAAGAACGTGAGTGTCTGGTCCCTGATGTTGTCCGCGGGCAGCCGCACCCCGGTCTCCGGGTCCGTGGCTGTCAGCATCAGCCCGAGCAGATCGGATGCGTCGCTTGTGTTTTCGCGCTGCCGGTCGGCGATCAGTTCGTCGACGTAGCGCTGCAGGGAGGCAATGTCACGCCGCACGCCGGGGGCTCGCAGCGCGGCCCGCACGTCGCCGATAATGGGCAGGTCGTTGGTGGATTCCGAGGCCCACTGCAGCGTGCGGCCCAGCTCCTGCACGAACCGGTGCGAATCGCTACCCTGCCCTGCGGGGCCGAAAAGCCCCAGGTCGCGGCCGAACCCGGCTCGCGCGATCACTTCGAGGGTGGCGCGGGTCATCGCCGAATGAACAGCCACACCGGCCCCGCCGGCCGAGGCCCATTCGGTCACCAGGTCATCGGCCACCGAGGCCATCGCATCATGGTAGGTGCGCATGGCGGCTTGAGTGAACCCCGGCGTGAGGATGCGACGGGCCTGCCCCCAGAGTGGATCTTTCGAGCTGGCCGTGAACATGCCGTGCGGGGCGACCGGCCGGATCTTCGCCAGCGGCCCGAGAAGCACACGACCCCAGGATGTTTCGTCGTTGCACTGGGCCGCCAGCCGGCCCCCGGTCACGATGATCAACTGCGTGCCGAGCAGCTTGCGCTGGAAGATCGGGCCCAGCCCGCCCTGCGCAAGCTTCAGCTCGTGCTGCGTCGGGCGGTGGCGGTCCACACTGGCCACATCGCCGAGGATCGGAAGCCGACCCGGCGGATGCGGCAGCGCATCCAAAGGCAGCGCGGCACTGTGACGATTCCATGCGTGCCACTCAAACACGCCAGCCCCCTGTTTGCCATCCCGAGTGCGATCGGGCTCACGCGCCGAGTTCCTCCGCACGTCGGTTGCGTGAGCCCTTACCCTCATGATTTGCTTGTTGCCAAGCTGGGCGGCTCATTCCCCTAGCTGGACGTAAGAAGCTCGCGCACGGCACGGCGTATCCATGTACCCGTTTGTCCTGCTGAGCTGCGCAATACGACCAGCAGGTGAGACGACGAATGAGCATCCAAGACCGCACCAGCGCACAACACGGTTCACGGCTGACATTGCCACGCCTCCGTGATTCGCCGGTCATCGCTCATCGGGTTCGCCGGGTCGAATTCGTCGAAATCTCCACCGTGCATCGCCAGCTGCCCGCGCCCGCTCTGCTCTCTGCTGTGCAGACCGAGTCGTCGGCGCAGCCGATCACGCAACGGCAAGGTGCCTGCAGCAACCCGGTTGTGGTGGGTCTGCCAGGAATCATCTGCCCGGCGCATGCAGGCCGTCTCCGCAGGCCGGGGGCCTCAATGACCACCGCGGATTGACCGCGGCCTGACGTTGGGGGCCGGGCTCGGAGGGGAACTCCGGCCCCCAACTACTCCCGAGACCCGGCGTGCGGCGCCAAGCAGGTCAGCTGTGTCCCCCAACAGCGAACCAACAACCGTGAGGAAATTCGCTAGCGAAACAGACGGCCCTGGAGGACCTTTCACGACCACATCAGCAGGCTCGGGCGGAACCATCTCGGCTGCACGTTGGAAGACCGGGCACCCCGCTTTGGCGATCGAGCAGAAGCTTTCCGGTTCAGTCAGGGCGGAGTTCGTTGCTGCGGGTGGTGATCAAGGCGGCCAGCCGGTGGGTGGTTTTGTCGCCGAATCCGATGGTGGTGACTCGGTCTGCCCATGGTTCGGCGGCGGTGGTGATGCGGGTGAGGCTGCGATCGATGGCTCGCTTGCGGGTGTGGGCTCCCAGATGCCGTCGTGATTGCGGCGGATCGACAGGTTCTTGCCGTGGAGGTCCCCGTTGCCGATGAGGTAACTGAACGCGGCGATTTCGAGCAGTTGCAGGACTGCCAGGGGACGCGAGCCTCTGCCTTCGGAGACGGCGTCGGCAAGGGCTGTGTCACGCAATCTAATCATTGCTATCGCAATGATTATTGCTCCAACCAGCGTCGCCGACCTCGGTGATCTCGGTGCCCATGGTGGTCCAACGCTGTTTGCGCTCGGGCGTCAGCGCAGCTGGACCGGGAGGGCGGTGAGGCCTCGGACGATGAGGCTTTTGCGCCAGTGGAGGCCGGCGTCGGGGGCGAGGTCGAGGTTGGGGTAGGTGGATAGGAGGCGGGTGAGGGCTATGGCGCTTTCGGTGCGGGCCAAGGGGGCGCCTACGCAGCGGTGGATGCCGTGGCCGAAGGCTATGTGGTTGGGGGAGCGGTCGAGGTCGAAGCGGTGGGGGTCGGGGAATTGGGCGGGGTCGCGGTCGGCGGCAGCCATGGAGATGAGGATGAGTTGGTCCTGGGGGATTTCGATGCCGCCGAGGGTGGTGGGGGCGGTTGTGTAGCGGAAGGTCGCTTCGGTGGCGGGGGCCTCGAAGCGGAGGACCTCCTCGATGAAGGCGGGGATGCGGTCCGGGTCGGCGAGGAGGGCCTGATGAAGGTTCTTGTCGGCCAGGAAGATTGCGACGCCGTTGCCGATGAGGTTGACCGTGGTTTCGAAGCCGGCGACCAGGAGCAGGAAGACCATGCTGATCAGTTCGCGGTGGCTGAGGCGGTCGTCGTCCTGGCGGGCGGCGATGAGTTCGGAGAGCAGGTCCCGGCCGGGGGTCGCGTCCTTGGTGCGGATCAGCTGGTCGATGTAGCGGACGAAATCCATGACCGCGGTGGCGCGGGCCTCGTTGCTTTCCTCGCTGGACAACAGCGCGGTGGACCAGCGCTGGAAGGCGTCGCGGTCCGTGCTGGGAACACCGAGTAGTTCGCAGATCACCGACATGCCGAGCGGGACGGCGAAGCGTTCCAGCAGATCCACGACTTCGCCACGGTCGGAAGCCAAGTCGGCGAGCAACTCGTCGGCGAGTTCACTGATCCGCGGCGACAGCTCGGCCATGGCTCGTCCGCTGAAGGCCCGGTTGACCAGGCCGCGCAGGCGGGTGTGCTCCGGCGGGTCGTAGAAGACCATCATGTCCGCGAACATGCTGCCGCCGAGATGCCGGTCGCCGCCCTCCGCCGCGACCGTGGCCTTGGCGCCGGGGGACTTGAGGACCTTGCTGATGGCGGGATCGGTGAACGCGGACTTGGCGACCTCGTAATCGGTGATCAGCCATCCGAGTCCGGAATCCGGCAGGCGGACCCGATGCACCGCTCCCCTGCCCCGCAGCTGGTCGTACACCGTGTGCGGGTCATCGAAGAAGTTATCGGTCAGTTCAATGACCTCGGTCGCCAAATTGTCTGCCGGAGAGCCGATCTCGTACCCCATGTTTCGGAATGTATCAGGGCGGGTCCGGCGCGACCCGAACCGAACATCCCCGGCCCGTATATACAATCGCGTTGCATGTAGTACCCAGAGAGGATCCGCCGAGAGTGGTGAACGAGCCCACGAAACAGTCGTTGGGGCAGCATCTTACGTTTCTGCGCAAGCGCGAAGAGGTGCACAGGCACGAGACCGGCGAGCTTCCCGCGGCACGCAAGTTCAGCCGGGAAAAGGCTGCGGCCGAAGCGCATATCACCGCCAGCTACCTGACCAAGGTCGAGCGCGACGAGGTCGGACAGGTCGACGTCGGGATCCTGCGGGTGCTGGCGACGACCTATCAGGCCAGCGACGACGAGTGGCGCTATATCTGCGATCTGGCCGGCTACGCCTCGCCCTATCCGTCCATCACCGGAATCGGCCCGGCCCTGGAGATCCCGGAGTTCGAGGTGTTCGAGACCGCGGTGACACCGATCATGGACACCGAAATGACCGAGACGGCAGCCGATCTCGTGTCCTTCTACGCGCCGCAGCGCCGGCTGATCACGGCGAATCAGGCCTACTACGACACCTTTCCGACCCATCGGCCGGGGATGTACATGCTCGAGTGGTCGTTCACCGACGAGGCTCGGGAAATCATGATCAACTGGAATGACCAGGTGGGGATCGGAGTCGCCACCCATCGAGGATTCATGGGGCGCTACGGCCACACCTCGTGGGCGCAGGAATACCACGAACGGCTGGAGCGATTCCCCGACTTCCGGACCATGTGGGAAGCCGGGGCCGTGACGTACACGCTGCCACTGGATATGCAATCGCGCCTGCGGGTTCGAGGCGGGCTGTACTCGCTGACCATGGAGAACTGGCAGATGCAGCACCAGCTGCCGATCGTCCGTTCCCGGGGCCGGCTCCATCCCCTGGACGCCGGCGACTCCTGACAGCCCGCCGCCGGGCGGCTACTGGATCAGCTTGTGCTTGAGCTGTTCGATGGTCTGGCCCTCGAGGCCCAGACCGTCCTTCAGATACTTGTCGACCGAACCGTAAGTCGCGGTGAGCTGGTCGATTCCGGCCTGCAGATAGCTGCGGTCCACGCCGAGCAGCGGCTGGTAGAGGGCGGCGGCCGCGTCGCCCTTGGCAGCCTTGATCTGGGCGAGGGTGGCGGCGATGGAGGCGGCCGAGTACTGGTTGGTGAGCAGGTAGTCGTTCATGATGGTGCCGGAGTCGACGCCGGCAAGGCTCAGCAGCAGGTAGGCGGCCCAGCCGGTGCGGTCCTTGCCCGCGGTGCAGTGGAAGACCGCGGGACCGTCCTGACCGGCGAGCTGGGTGAGCAGATTCGCGAATCCCGCCCGCTCGTCCGCGCCGGTGACGAAGAGCCGGTTGATGTCCCGCATGAAGTTGGCGGCGTCATCGGGCGACTTCAGCTGCGCCACGGCGCTGGACAGATCCCCGCCGAGAATCGGGATGTTCACGTACGTCGCACCGGCCGGAACACGGTCCTGCTTGGCGGCGATCTCGCTGCTGCTGCGCAGGTCGAAGACGCCGCTCAGGTGCAGCCCGTTCAGCGTGGCCAGGTCGGAATCGTTGGGGGTCAGCGCGTTCGAGCGGTAGAACACCCCCTTGTTGACGTGGTGGCTGCCCTGCGCGTCGTAACCGGCGCCGGTGCCCGCGACATCGCGGAAATTGTCGACGCTGGCGAGACGGGGCGCATCCGCCGCCTGATCGGTTTTCGGCTTGGCGGTCGCCGCCGGCAGCGCCGACAGCTGGGCATCCACCACGTTCCCGAGCAACGGGCTTGCCAGCAGCCCGGCACTCAGCGCGACAACGACGGCGCTACGACGCCACGAAACAGACAACTCTCAGACTCCTGTTCGTGCCTGCCACCCGTGCCCTGATCTGCGACAACGCGTGACACGCAATTGATCGCAGACAGATCTACGCGGACCGGATGAACCGGCGGAAACCAATCAGAAAACAGTCCAACGGGTCTCATTCAGTGGGGGACATCATTGACAACCCGGTCTTGTCAATCCGTTCGGACCCGATGTTTCCCTCGGAGCCCTTGTGCCACTAGGTTTTCCGTGCACGCACCGGGTATCGCCCGGAGAAATCCTCGCGGTTTCACGCCAGGGAGAGGTAGGACATGCTGATACGAGGCCGAGTTCTGGCGTCCGCCGTCGCGGCGGCGCTGTTGTTCACCGGCCTCACGGCTCAGGAAGCGACGGCGGAGCCGGGCGGCTGGACCCTGCCTCAGCTCACGGTCGCCAATGGCACCATCACCGATGTCACCGGGCGCACGGTGCTGCTGCGCGGCGTGAATGTCAATCAGCTCAACGACTACGCGCAGAACGATCCGGCGCTGCCGGCCGTCGCGCCGCTCGACCGGACCGACTTCGCGCAGATGGCGGAGCTCGGCTTCAATGTGGTGCGGCTGAACCTGGCCTGGTCGGCGCTCGAACCCACCCCCGGTGCGTTCGACCCGGCCTACCTGGCCCGCATCCACACCGCCGTCGACGACGCCAAGGCCAACGGCCTCTACACCGTGCTGGACATGCACCAGGATGCCTGGGGCAAGGCCGTCGGCTCACCCAAGGGGCAGAGCTGCCCGCCGTTCATGAAGCCCGGCATCGGCTGGGACGGCGCGCCCGCGTGGGCGACCCTCACCGACGGCTGGACCACCTGCAACTTCGGCGGCGTCCGCGAGACCGCGCCCGCCGTGGCCCGCGCATTCCAGAACTTCTACGACGACACCCAGGGCATTCAGGGCCACCTGGTCGGCACCTGGGCGAAGCTGGCCGCCGAGTTCAAGGACGAGCCCGCGATCGCCGGCTACGACCTGCTCAACGAGCCCAATCCCGGTCTGCGCGACCCGTTCTCGGCCGCCGACCAGCTCGGCAGGTACTACCAGCGGGTGATTGCCGCAATCCGGCAGGCCGAGCGCGGCAGCCGGCCGCACCTGGCCATCTTCGAGCCCAGCGCGATCTGGTCAGCCATCGGCATCGACGCCACACCGCCGGCGCACTACATCACCGATCCGCTGGCGGTGTTCTCGCCGCATCTGTACAGCGAGTCCATCAATATCGTGAACGCCTTCCCGACCATCGAGGTGGGCTTCACGATCGCCCTCGACGCCGCCGCCAAGTACCGGGCGCCGGTGTGGAGCGGCGAGTGGGGCTGGTTCGGGGATCCGAATTCCGATGCGGCCAAGGTGGATCGGTTCGTGGACCAGCTCGATGCCAATCGCATGGGCGGGTCGTGGTGGTCGTGGAAGCAGGCGTGCGGTGACCCGCACACGGTGCGCGACGGCAATACGAACCAGCCGCAGGGCAATCTCAACCGCATCTCCTGCCCGTCGGGCGCGTCGCTCGGCCAGGCCGCCGGGTACGCCCGGCCGCTGGCCCGCGCCTACCCGCGCGCGGTCCCCGGCACCCTGAGCACGGTCGGCGCCACCGGTTTCACCGGTTCCGGCACGGGCCGGGTGGAGGCCTGGTACCCCGGCGCCGCGCGCCCGAATGTGCGGTCCACCAATGTTTCCGACCTCACCCTCACCCAGGTGGCGGGCGGCTGGCAGCTGACCGGGAACGCCGCCGGCTCCTATTCGATCAAGCAGTCCTGAGGATCGGACGCCCCGGCGCGATCGGCGATGGCCTGCCATCGACGGCCGGCCCGCGCGCTACCGCAGTCAGCCCGCCGGGAGTCACCGCGCAACAGCCCCGTACCAGCCGATTGACATACCCAATGGTTCCAAATACCGTCAGTATTTGAGTTCCTAGGGTATCCAACAAGGAGGTTGGGATGGGTGCGGCGCGGCAGCCTCGCATCGTGATCATCGGAGCCGGAGTGTCCGGCATCGCGAGTGCGATCACGTTGCAGCGCAACGGTTTCGACGACTTCGTGATCCTGGAGAAGGGGGCCGATGTCGGCGGGGTGTGGCATTGGAACCACTACCCCGGACTGACCTGTGACGTGCCCTCCCAGCTGTACCAGTTCGGGTTCGCGCCGAAGCCGGACTGGTCGCACATCTTCGCGCCCGGCCCGGAGATCCAGCGGTACCTCGCCGACGTGGCCGAGCAGTACGGGCTGCGGCCGCATCTGCGGCTGAATTCCGAGGTGGTGGCGGCGGCGTTCACCGGGTCCGGGTGGCTCGTCGAGACCGGCGACGGGAGCCGCTACGAGGCCGACTTCGTCATCGCGGCCACCGGCGTGCTGCATCATCCGGCCGTACCCGATCTTCCCGGCCTGTCCGAGTTCACCGGCGAGGTGCTGCACACCGCGCGCTGGGACGACAGCGTGGCGACCGCCGGGCGGCGGATCGCGGTCATCGGCACGGGTTCGACCGGCGTGCAGGTGGTTTCGGCGCTGCAGCCGGAGGCCGAACACGTCACGCACTTCGTGCGCAGCCCGCAGTGGGTGATCTGGGCTCCGATGCAGATCCCGCAGCCCGCGATCGTCGGCGCGGTGCTGAACCGGCTGCCACAGGTGAATCGCGCGCTCTACCGGGCAGGTATGACGGGAGCCAGGCTGTTCACCGACGTGGTGACCCGGCCGAGCTGGCGGCGGCGGGCGGTCCAGGAGTACGCCCGGCTGAGCCTGCGCACGCAAATCCTCCAGCCGGAGCTGCGCGAACAGCTCACCCCCGACTACGAGCCGCTGTGCAAGCGGCAGGTGCTGTCCGGCACCTATTATCGCGCGCTGCGCGCCCGCAATGCCGAGCTGATCACCACGGCCATCGAGGAGGTGACCCCGACCGGTATCCGCACCGCCGACGGCCGCCACCACGAGCTCGATCTGATCGTCCTCGCCACCGGCTTCCGCGCCCACGACTACATGCGGCCGATGAATCTGACCGGCCGCGACGACATCTCGATCGACGACGCCTGGGCGAAGGGCCCGCGTGCCTACCGGATGACCGCGATCCCCGGCTTCCCCAATTTCTTCACGGTCCTGGGCCCCCACTCCCCCACCGGTTCCATTCCGCTGCACCACGCCGCCGAGGTGACCGCCCGCTACATCGCCCGGTGGATCCAGCGCTGGAGCGCAGGCGAATTCGACACCGTCGAGGTCACCGAGGACGCCGCCGACCGGTTCGAGACCGAGGTCGCCGAGGCCATGGGCCCCACGGTCTGGAACACCGGCTGCAACTCCTGGTACTTCACCGAGGGCGGCAGCATCGATCTGCTCCCCTTCGACCGCGCCACCATGGAGTCCATGCTGTCCGAGCCCGACCCAGCCGACTTCCGCCTGCAAACCAAACAATTACCAGGTCAGCATAAAATTATCGAATCATAGCAAATTTTCAGCTACGATCAGCTGGTTGTCTTTCCCGCGAGTTCGGCTACCAGGGCGGAGATACGCCATGATCGGACAGCACTCGTTTCGAAGACCTGTTCACTTTCTTGCTCTCGCGGTTGGGATCACGGCCTTGACCTGTGGGCCGGCCCCAACCGCACTCGCCGCCGGCTGGCACGATTGGGATGCCGTCGTCCAGTGCGAGGCGGGCGGGGATTGGGGGGCGGACACCGGCAACGGCTACTACGGTGGCCTGCAATTCAGCCAGGGCACCTGGAAGGCGTACGGCGGCAGGGGGAATCCCGCCGACGCCAGTCGCGAGGAGCAGATCCGCATCGCGGAACGGATCCTCGCGCACGAGGGCCCCGGTGCGTGGCCCTACTGCGGGTCCTATCTCTGAGGCCACAACTCCTCCGAGGCCACTACTCCTCCAACTTCACTACCTAGAGCGCAACTTCACGACCTAGAGCGACACGCGGGCAAATTCGGTCACGGTTGCCTGTGAGTTGTCTTAGGCCTAGGTCGAACTCATGCCTCGCCACCCGGGTGGTCGGCACAATTACCTGGCGGCTGTTGATCATCCGCAGGAAATTGCGGCAAACCACACATAGTTGACGTCCCGGGCAGGCGTGCATCCGTTGCCCGCCATGGTTTTCCGGCTAGCACCGAGCCTGGAGGGCACATGCGCAGAGTGAGATCCGTACGGGCGACGGATGCCGGCTTCTCGCGAGGCACTTTTCTGTGTGGCGCACTGGGAATCGCCTTGGCCGGGTGGGGATTCACCGGCCTCTCCGATGCCGATCCCGTCTCGGTCGCGGCCGGACCCGGTGCGGCCAAACCGAATTGGAGCAGGCTGGAGCGGCTCATCCGCGGCCGGGTCGTCCGGGTCGGCGACACCGGCTACGAGATGGCCAAGCAGGTCTTCAACACCCGGTTCGACAGCGAAACACCCACTGCCGTGGTGCAGGTCGCCTCGACCGCCGATGTCGTCTCCGCCATGAGTTTCGCGGCCGAGTACCGCCTGCCCGTGGCCGCTAGGTCCGGCGGGCACTCCTATGCGGGGGTGTCGACGACGACGGGCGCGATGATCATCGACGTCCGGCAGCTCACCGGCGTGAGTGTCGATGCGGGACAGGCGGTGGTGGGACCGGGCCACACCCTGTACGACGTCTACCGCGAGCTCGACCGGTCGGATCTGACCATCCCGACCGGCATGTGCCCGGATGTCGGCATCAGCGGACTCGCCCTCGGCGGCGGCCTCGGCTTCGAATCCCGCGCCTACGGCCTCACCTGCGACCGGCTCGCCGGGGCGACGCTCGTGCTGCCCGACGGCACCGTCGCCGAGGTCTCCGAGACCTCCCGCCCGGACCTGCTCTGGGCGCTGCGCGGCGGCGGCCCACTGTTCGGCGTGGTCACCTCGCTGACCTTCGACACCTGTCCCGCGACGTCGAAAGACCTGGTGCGCCTGACCTTTCCCGGCGACAGCGCCGCACAGGTGATCGCCGGCTGGTCCGCCTGGCTGCAGTCCGCGGACCGCTCCCAGTGGGCCGACGTGAGCGTCGACGCCGACGGCAACGGCAGCCTGGACTGCTGGATGCAGATGGTCTGCCCGGCCGGGTCCGGCGACCAGGCCGCGGCCGCGCTGACGGATGCGATCGGTCTGCAACCGTCGACCATCGACACGCAGACCCTCGATCACATGGACACCATCATGTATCTGGCGGGCGGCAGCCCCACCTCACCGCGGGCGAGTTTCACCAATGGTTCCGACGTCGTCTCCGAGCTCACCCCCGATGCCATCGCCCGCATCATCGAAGCCCTGACGATCTTCTCGCGCGCCGGCGGCACCGGCTGGGTGCAGATCAACACCCTCGACGGCGCGATCCGCGATACCGCACCCACCGCCACCGCCTTCCCCTGGCGCAACCACGCCGCCCTCGTCGAATGGGGCGCCTACCAACCGATCCCGCACGACACCGCCCAGGCCTGGGTCACCGCCGCCCACCAGCTCTTCGCACCGGTCTCGGTGGGTGCCTATGCCAACTACCTCGAACCCGGCGATCCCCTCGGCCGCTACTACGGACAGAACTACCCGCGCCTGGCCGCACTGCGCCGAACCATCGACCCCGGCAACCGAATCCACACCGTGCTGACCGTCTGACCCGGCTCGGGCGGTGCCGGATCAGCTCAGCAGCGTGCGGGCGTACCAGTCCTTGGTGTCGGTGACGCCCGGCAGGACGAAGAAGTAGCCGCCGCCGAAGGGCTGGACGTAGTCGGTCAAAGGCTCTCCGGCCAAACGGGTCTGGATGGTTTCGAACTGGCGCTGGATGTCCTGCTGGAAGCAGGTGAAGATGTGCCCGGTGGCGAGATTGCCGTTCGGGTCGACGCCGAGGTCGTAGTTGTAGGAGCGGCGCAGCAGCTGCTGGCCGGCGGTGTCGGGGGTGCGGGGATTGGCCAGGCGGATGTGGGCGGTGGCGGGGGTGACGGTGGCGTCGGGATCGGCGGCATAGTTGGGGACGTCGAATTCCTTGGTGCCGTCCAGGGGTGCGCCCGATTCGCGGCGGCGGCCGAACATGTTCTCCTGCTCCGCGATCGAGACGCGGTCCCAGAACTCCACCAGCATGCGGATGAGACGGACCACCTGGTAGGTGCCGCCCCGGGTCCACGCGGGCTCGTCGGGGCTGTCGGCCCAGATCAGGGCGGCGGCGTCGGAGCCGGTCGGATTGGCGGTGCCGTCCTTGAAGCCGAGCAGATTGCGGCCGGTGCCGGACGGGCGCGGCGGGGAGTTGTAACCCTGGATCTTCCAGCGCAATTGGATCCCGCCGCGGGTGTGGCGGGTGAGATCGCGGATGGCGTGGTGGATGGTGTCGGGGTTGTGGGCGCACAGCTGCAGCAGCAGATCACCGTGCATCCAGGCCGCTTCCGGGGAGTCGTCGGGGAAGATCCGCATCGGCGTCAGGTGCGCGGGCTTCCGGGAAGCCAGCCCGTACCGCTGATCGAACAGGCTCGCACCGACACCGGTGGTGACGGTCAGGCCGTCGGCCGGGATGTCGGGTCCCAGGACGGCGCTGTCGGCGGGCGGGTGGCTCGGACCCAGATCCGGCGGCGGGCCACCGGCGGTGAGGGCGCGGGCGCGCTCGGTGAGCGTCTTCATCAGGTCGGCGAGTTCGGCGCGGTTGGCGGCGGTCACGTCGAACGCGGCGAAGCAGGAGGCATTCTGGCGATCGGCCGGAGCCGGGGTGAGGATGCCCGCCTGATGCGCGCCGTGGAACGGGTAGGCCGGTGTGATCGTGGCCTGCCCGCCCGCGGCGGCGGCGTCCACGCGGGCGCCCTCGACGAGAACGCCTGCGGTCAGGGCGGTTCCGGCGGCGCCCGCGGCGGCGCCGGAGAGGAAGCGGCGGCGGCTGACAGTCATGGTGATGGCCTCGGTCCTTCGTGGAGAGTCAGTTCGCTTTGGTTTCCAGCAGCCGCGGCACCCGGTCCAGCGCTTCCAGGGCGGCACCGATCGCGGCGAGCACCGCCTGCCGGGCGGCCTGCGGTGTCTGCGTCGGCGTGCGCCAGCGGCCGTTGTCCTGGGTGGCCAGCAGAGCTGCGCGCAACTGGTCCAGCTTGGACCCGAGGTCGGGGCGCAGCTGCGGGTCACGCTCGTCCAGCGGGACGGCGAGCTGATCCAGGACGGTGCGGGTGACCTCGACATCGGCCAGCGTCGCCGGATAGGCCGCGCCCGCGCCCTGATCGTCCAGGCCCGAAAGATGATCGCGCAGTGCGTCTTCCAGGATCTCGTGGGCGCGCACCGGCAGGGTGGCCGGATCACCGGCGATATCGGTGCTGGTCAGCTTGTCCCCGATCGCGGCGATATCCGCGGTGAGCTTGTCGACCACGGGCAGCAGCTGATCCGGGCCCTGGCCGTGCCAGAGGCCGTATTCGAGGCGGTGCAGGCCGGTGAATCCCGGATCGTTGACGCCGTCCGGCAGGCCGCCGGGCAGTCCGTCGACCGCGGTCCCCGCGTCGCCGAAGCTGTTGTACGACGCGCCGACCCGCTCCCACTCCTGCAGCGCGAGCAGCCAATCGGCCTGCGCGGCGGGGATATTGCGCGCCCGCAGATCCCGGCCGACCGTGCCGACGGCACCGGTCAGACGGGTCAGCACGCCCCGCACGTACGTCTGGTAGGCCTCGTTCGGCCCGTGCAGTTCGCTGGCGCGCGCGGGTTTGAAGACCGGCGGCGCGTCCGTCTGCGGACCGGTGGCCTGTACGCGCGGCGAGGACAGCGACGGGCGGCCCGACATCAGGCAGACGATGGTGTAGCTGCCCGGATTCAGGGTCGCGGTCAGCTCGGCGGTGGTGCCGGGACCGATGTTCTCGATCTCACCGGCCACCGCGCCGTCCGCGTCGACCAGATCGATCTCGCCGGACTTGCCGGACGTGTTGTGCACTGCGATGGTCTGGGTGCCGGTGTGCGCCGAGGTCCATTCCGGCGCACACGCATCCGCGGTCACGGTGACCGTGCGCGCGGTGTTGGAGCCGCCCGAGGGCAGCAGGGCGATGGCGGCGACGGCCGCCAGCACCGGGACCAGCACCAGGATCGCGCCGACCGGCACCGGACGCGGACCGGCGATCCGCTCCCACCAATCCGCGTGCGCGGGTCCGGTTTCCGGCTTCTTGTCGGTGGGCTCGGTTTCCGGCTTCGTCACCGGCTCGGCCTCGGTCGCAGGGGTGCGGCCCGCCCGGACGAACAGCGGAATCACAGTGGCCAGGTACGCGATCCACGCCACCACCTGCAGCACCGTCATCTTCGGCGACAGGTTGGTGATGCCGGTGATGATCGAGACCCACCACGAGTTCGGGTCGACGTGCGCGGTCAGGTCGAACGCGATCCAGCGCGCGCCCGGCAGCCAGCCCGCCTCCTGCAGGTCACCGAGGCCGTAGGCGAGCACGCCCGCGGCGATGATGATGAGCAGCACGGCGGTCCGGTTGAAGAAGACACCGAGGTTCAGCCGCACCGCACGCCGGAACAGCAACCAGCACAGCACGATCGCGATACCCAGTCCGAGGGCCGCGCCGACCAGCGGGGCGGCTGTCGATCCGGCCGCCTTGATGGCTGTCCACACGAACAGCGTGGTCTCCAGGCCCTCGCGCCCGACGGCCAGGAACGCTGTCACCGCGAGCACACCCGCGCCCAGTCCCGCGGCCCGCGCGACCTCGCCGCGCAGCTGTCCCGACAGCGAGGCCCCGGTGCGCCGCATCCAGAAGATCATCGCGGTGACCAGGGCCACGGCCAGCACGCTCAGCACGCCTGCGACGGCGGCCCGGGCCGAACTGGTCAGTGCGGCAGTCGAATACGTCAGCACGGCGGCGAAACTCCCGGCCACCGAGATCGCGCCGAGCACGCCCAGCCAGACCGGCGTGGTCGAGACCGGGCGTCGAGGTGTGGGCAGCCGGCGCACGGCGGCCAGCAGGATGGTCACCACGAGCCCCGCCTCCAGGCCCTCCCGCAGGCAGATCAGCAGATTCGGCACAGCCTCGGCAACACTCACGGGTGCCAAGGTAAGCCATACCTATATGCCCGTCCAGCCCGCCCCCGTCCAGCCCCGCTGACTCGTCGTCGCTGGTAGCGCTGGTGGCCGGGTATCGAACACTCGCGCTAACGACGCGAGCGGCGGCTGGACAATGACCAGGTCCGGAAGACGAGCAGCCGCATCGACGCGTACATGAACAAACCCTCGCCGAGACCGCCCAGGACGCGGGCGATTCGGTAGTCGATGCCGAGGGCGGCCACACCGCTGGTCACGCCGAGGATGAACACCAGGTAGTTCACCGCGACCACCACGACATAGATGGCGACCTGCGGACCGACCGCGGCGTGCGACTCGAAGTTGAGGGTCCGATTCAGCAGATAGCTCGCGCCGAATGCCGTGCAATAGGCCACGGTCACCGCGACCGGCAGCGCCAGGCCCGCGACCCCGTGCAGGGCGGTCAGCACCACCAGATCCAGCGTGAAGGTGAACCCGCTCACCAGCAGATAGCCGACGAAGGTCGGGGCCACGAACCGGCCCAGCCCGAACGGCAGCCGCGCCACCACCCCATCGCACACCAGGTGGAACCAGCGCATCGCGCGCACCGGCCGCGCCTGTGTCTCCGTCCACACGCGACCACCGTGGCACCTCTACATGACCCCGGGGTGATCATCCGACCAACTTCTTGGGACCGATTTTTCCGCGACGGCACCCTCACCATCCGCGCTTATAGCGAAAAGCGCTGGCCAGGACACGTTTCGGACGCTGCGGACCGGCGGGCGTGCCGGTAGCGTCTGCGGCGCCGCGATGGCTGGGGACAGACGACGGATCGGAGATTTCTGATGGGGCGTGGATTCGCCAGGACAAATCGGCGAACGGTGCTCGGGTCGATGCTGGCCGCGGGCGCGGCGGGCGTGACCGGGCTGCCGGAGGGCATGGCGGAGGCACTGGCGGAACCGGGGCGCTCGGGCTCCCTGGATCAGGTCCAGCACGTGGTGATCCTCATGCAGGAGAACCGATCCTTCGATCACTACTTCGGAACCATGAGCGGCGTACGGGGTTTCGGTGACAAGCGCGCCCTGCGGCTGCCCGCCGGCGGCTACGACCCGATCCTGCAGGCGGCCATGGACACCGCCCTCGCCGGCGGGCCCGGGACCGATCTGGGGAGCGGGTCGGCGGGCACCGGGAGCGCCAGCGGGTCGGCGAGCGGTTCGGCGAGCGGTTCGGGCAGCGGGAGCAGCAGCGGGTCGGCGGGCGGCGACAACCGGGACGCGTTCCATCAGCCGGATGCGTTCAGCAGCACCGGGTTCCTGCTGCCCTGGCACGTCGACACCAGCCGGGTGGACGGGCAGGATCTCGGCGATCTGGCGCACGACTGGAACACCACGCACATGGCGTGGGCCGATGGCGCCTACCACTCCTGGATCGCGGCCAAGTCCAAGATGACCATGGGCTACTTCACCGAGGCCGACATTCCCTTCCATCGCGCACTGGCCTCCGCGTTCACCATCTGCGATCACTACTTCTGTTCGATCCAGGGACCCACCACGCCGAATCGGCTGTTCCACTGGACCGGCACCATCGACGCCGCCGGCCGAGCGGGCGGGCCCGCCGTGTCCAATCCCCCGGACTATCGGCCCGTCTACACCTGGACCACCTATCCGGAACGCCTGCAGCAGGCCGGGATCTCGTGGCAGGTGTACGCCGACTCGCACAGCGGCGGCGACTTCCTCGCCGACTTCGGCGACAATCCGCTGTGGCTGTTCCGCGCATATCACGACGCGGCGGCCTCGTCCGATCCCGCGGTCCGCCAGCTGGCCGATCGCGCCAAGGTGACCACCACCGGTATGACGCCCGCACCGGCCGGCACCGACGGCACCAATGTCGACTACGTGCTGCAGCAGTTCATTTCCGATTGCGCCGCCGGCACCCTGCCGCAGGTGTCCTGGGTGGTCGCGCCCGCCGGCTACTCCGAGCACCCCGCCTACCGTCCCGCCGACGGCGCCGCCTACATCCAGCGCGTCCTGCAGGCCCTGTGGGACAACCCGAAACTGTGGGAGTCGACGGTCCTGCTCGTCAATTACGACGAGAACGACGGCTTCTTCGACCACGTGGTGCCGCCGACCGCGCCGCCCGGCACCCCCGACGAGATCCTGCCGTCGCTGGAGATCACCGGCACCGACCTGAATTCCGGTTCGGCGACGCTCGGGCTCGCCTCGGGCTCGGCGACCATGGACACCCTGATCAGCCGGGCCGGAGCGCTGCTGGGCGGGAATTCGCCCATCGGCCTGGGACCGCGGGTACCGATGCTGGTCATCTCACCGTGGAGCCGCGGCGGCTACGTGAATTCCCAAGTGTTCGACCACACTTCGGTGCTGCGCTTCCTGGAGCAGTGGACCGGCGTCGCCGAACCCAATATCTCGGCCTGGCGGCGCGCGGTGTGCGGCGACCTCACCAGCTGCTTCGATTTCGGCAGACGCGACACCAGCATTCCCACCCTGCCCGACGCCGATGCCGAGCGCGCCCGCGCGGCCGGTCAGAAGAACCTGCCCAAGCCGGCCCCGCCCGCCCCCGCCGGGCAGCAGATGCCGGTCCAGGACGCGGGCCGCGCCAAGGCCCGGCCGCTGCCCTATCAGCCGGTCGCCTGGGTGGAGGTCGCCGGGAACGCCGCGACGGCCCGGTACGGCAACCAGGGCGCGGTGGCCATGCCGTTCCAAACCTTTGCCTACCACGACAATTCGATCCGCCAGACCGTGGTCGCCCCGGGCGGCACCGCTCAGGAGCGATTCCAGCTCGGCGGCTCCTACGACTTCGCGATCCACGCCCCCAACGGGTTCCTCGTCGAGGCCGCGGGCACCGCCGATACCGCGGCGCTCACCGCCACCGCCGCTGTCGGCGGCACCGCCGATCAGCCCACTTTCATTGTCACCGTGAGCAATTCCGGCGGTTCGGCACTGACGGTCCAGGTGAGCGGCGGTTCCCCGGCCACGATCGACGCCGGATCCAAACGCGATATCACCGCCCCGCTCGACCAGGGCTGGTACGACCTGACGGTCAGCCTCTCCGGAAACTCCAACTGGCGCAGGCACTTCGCCGGTCACCTGGAGAACGGCAGCGCGAGCAGCACCGCGTAGTCGCGGCCGCACGGCCTTCGGATCCGGACTTCCGGATCCGAGGCCGGCTTCAGGATTCGAACGCCGCGGCGCGCCAGCCCGGGAGGGCGTCGGGGTTGGCGCGCAGGTATTTGAGGGACTGCTTCATGTAGACACGGGGGTTGGTATCGAGGTGGGACGACCAGGCGGGGCGAGGGTCGCCGCGCATGACCGTCCAGCAGGCCAGGGCGTAGCCGTACATGGGCTGGGAGAGGTAGCCCAGGCGCTGGGAGCGCCAGCCGCGGCTGTTCTGCGAGAACTGGAAGGCCGCATTGGCATTGAAGACGCCGAGGCCGAGGTAGACCGTGGCCAGATCGGTGAGTTGTTCGCCGTCGTGCCGGTCCGGTGCGATGCGCTGCTCACCGAGCAGCCGCTCGTGGGCGAGTTCATGGGCGACGGTCGCCACCAGGGTGACCGGTGAGCGCAGGCGCGCCAGTTCGAGCGTCACCACCGCCCGCCCGTGCTCGAGCCGGTAGTGCCCGGCCTCGCCGCGGGCCGCGCCCTCCAGCTGCATGAGCTGGTCGGGCGGCGCCGCACCGGCCGAATCGAGTTCCACGACAATGCGATCCCGCCCCACCCCCATGTACCGGACCACCCGCTCCACGACAGCGAGCGCCTGCGATTCGGCGCCCGAGTAGGTGTCCGGGAAGTAGTCGGAGGTCGGGAGGATGACGGGGGTGCGCAACGTCCTGGTCCCGAATTGGGTGGCGCACCAGGACAGCATCTCCTCGACCCAGAGCCGTTCCACCTCCCCCACCGGGCAGCGCGGCCTGAAGAAACCCATGCCGCATTATGTCCGGGTCACGCGCGAGACGCGCGGCGAGAACATCGGCGGCGCGTATTCGCCGACCAGGGTTCGAACCCACCAGGCGTGGGTCTCCAGCAGTTCACGGGGACTGGTGAAGCGGTACTCGTAGAGCCGGGCGCGGATGTAACGGGGCGGGACGTCCGGGAAGGGATTGCGGCGCAGCAGGCGCAGGGTGGCGGGGTCGTTGCGCAGCAGGCGCTGGAGGAGGCCGTCGAACCACGGCCGGGCATAGCTGGACGAGTGGGCCGCGAACCACATGAGCCAGTCCAGGCGCAGGTGGTACGGGGCCCACTGGCGGGGCAGCCGACGGGGGTCGCCGGGCTTGCCCTTGAATTCGTATTCGCGCCAGTGGGTGTGGGCGGTGAGCGCGACTTCGTCGGTGCCCTCGACGACCACCTCGTAGCGGATGCGATCGACGACCCCGAACGCGCCGAACGTATTGATCAGATGGAAAGGATTGTAGGACTGGTTCATTCGCTGATGGCTCGACAGCATATTGCGGACCGGCAGGTAGCTGAGCACCACGGTGCAGGCCGCGAAGACGAACACCGGCACCGTGAACCAGAGCGGCGAGTCCGGCAGTGCCGGCGCCGCGGGTATCGGAAACACCGTTGCCGCCGCGGAATCGGAGACGGCGGACCAGGCGAGCACGATGACCAACCAGTTGAGGAAGGCGAAGTTGCCCGACAGCACCAGCCACAGCTGCGTGACGATGATGATGCCGGCGGCTACGCTCGCAATCGGCTGTGGCGCGAAGAGCCCGAACGGCACCACCAATTGCGCAACGTGATTGGCCCCCGCCTCGATCCGGTGCAGCGGCCGCGGCAGCTGGTGGAAGAACCAGCTCAGCGGGCCGGGCATGGGCTGGGTCTCGTGGTGGTAGTAGAGGCAGGTCAGATCCCGCCAGCAACTGTCACCGCGCAGCTTGATCAGTCCCGCCCCGAACTCCACCCGGAACACCAGCCACCGGGCCAGCCACACCACCAGCACCGGCGGGGCCACCCGGTCGTTGCCGAGGAACGCGACCAGGAAACCGGCCTCCAGCAGCAGCGACTCCCACCCGAACGAATACCAGACCTGCCCCACGTTGACGATCGACAGGTACAGCACCCACACCAGTAGCCACACCACCACGGCCGCCCACAACGGCAGCAGATCCGCGGCCCCGGCCACCAGGGCCGCCGACACCGCCGCCCCGCTCCAGGCCACGGTCGCGTAGAACCGGTCGGTGTAGTGCAGTTGAAAGACGCTCGGCGCCACCCGGAACGGCCGCCGCGCCACGAACCGCGGTACCGGCAACATGCCGTGCTCCCCGGTCAGCGCCCGGAACTGCCGGGCCGCCGCCACGAACGCGATCAGATAGATGGCCGCGATCCCGCGCTCGATCACCTGCCGCGCGAACCAGTATTCCGGTGCGATGAACCACTCCATCCCGCGCCTCCTGCGCCGGCCGTGTCACCTCGGGCACTAAGTCCGTCCACTTGGAAGCGTACTCAACCTCCGCGCGCACCGGCCCGGGTCGCTGACCCGGGCGGCCGTTGACTCCCCGCCCGCCAACGGCCGCGGGCGCAGCCGGTGTGCGGGCCGGACCCGCACACCCCGCTGCACGGTTCACTTTTCCGTAGCCGGACGGGTCTGTCTGTCGGATGTTCGACGGACACCGCGGCGTCCGCCGGGATGCCATGCTGGCTCGAATCCGGTTCGGTACCGTGACCGGGTGCTGCGCGAAGCCGACCCGACCCACGCCGCGGTCGCGCAGGAGGCGACATGGCTGGCCATCCGATTCCGGCACGCCGCTTGCCTGCTGCTCACCGTGGTGCATCTCGCCGGCGGGGCCGTCGATCCGGGCGCGGGGCGCACGGTCACCGTGCTGCTGGCGATGTGGTCGGCGGGCCGGCTGTGGGGGCGGCGCCTGGGGCCGTGGTGGACCGCGGCCGATGTCGCGGTGGTGGCGATCTACCTGCTGGGCACGGTCAGTGTGGCCGCGTCCGGCGTCGGCACCGGAGACCTCATCGATGTGAAGGTCGTGGCGGCAACGGTGATCTCGGTGGGTATCGCTGAGCGGGTGCGGATATCGGCGGCGGTGACCGTGCTGGTCCTCGCCGCGCTCTACTGGGCCAATCGCGGTACGCCCGGTCTCACGCCCTGGGGGTTCCTGTCCGATCTGGCCGTCGCCTACCTGCTGGTGGAGTGGCTGCTGGCGGTGGGGGTGCGCCGGGTGGTGCTGCGCGCGGCCACCGTGCACGACCAGACCGTGACCGCGGCCGCCGACTCTCGCATCGCCGGTGAGGTCGCCGCGGCCCGGCGGCGCTACGAGCACGAGCAGTGGGCGGTCATGCACGACACCGCCGCGGCCACCCTGCTGATGGTGGGTCAGGGCGCAGCCGCCGATCGCGAGCGCATCGCCCGCCAGGCCGCGCGCGATCTCACGGTGCTGGAGTCGGGAATCCCGCTGCCGGGCGATGATTCGCCGGCCGACCTGTCGGAATTGTTGCGCGAGTTGAGCATCGAATGCCCGGTCCCGGTCACCCTGAGCACACCGGGTCCGCTGCCGATCCGCCGGACGCTGGCGTGGACGGTGACCGCGGCCGCGCGGGAGGCGCTCACCAATATCGACCGGCACGCCCAGGCCTCGAACGTGGTGATCAGCGCCGGACCCGGGACGCTGCTGATCACCGACGACGGCATCGGATTCGCCGGCGCGCCCGGCGAGGACCGCTACGGCGTCCGGCATTCGATCATCGAGCGCCTGCGGGCCGTGGGCGGCGACGCCGAGGTCACCGGCACCCCGGGGCGCGGCACCGAGGTCCGGCTGCGTTGGCCGGTCGCCGCACCGGTTGCCGCCGAGGATCATTCGTTCGGCGCACCGGCGGCCGCCTCCGGAATCGACCGGCTCGGGCGCAGTTTCGGGTACGGCATGGTGGGCATCGCGGTCGCCGACACCCTGCTGCAGTCGACCCTCACCGCCGCCGCGGCGACGCCCCCGGCGGCAGTGAACGCGCTGCTGGTCGGGGTGAACGTGGCCTGTGCCCTGGCGGCGCTGGCGCCGCGCCGCCGCCACGAATCGGTGACGCTGGCGCTCATGGGCGTGGCGATCGCCGCCTCGCTGCTGCTCATCGTCCTGCTGCCGCCGGAGGCCGGACTGGCGGGCGCGAACTGGTCGATCGGCGCGTCCGGCTGGACCGTGGTCGCGCTGGGCTTCCGGCTGCCGCCGCGGCTGTCGCTGTCCGCGCTGAGCGTCTGGTGGGTCCTGGTGTGCGCGCTGGTCCTGGCCCGCGCGCCGGGCGTCGAAACCCTCACGGTGCTGGGGTATCACACGGCGGCCATCTTCTTCCTGCAGATGCTGACGGCCTGGTTCGCCGCCACCCTCGATCGGGCCACGCGGCAGGCCGCCGCCCTGCATCGGGAACGCCTGCGGCACCGCACCGCCGACGCGGTCGGGCGCATGACCGAGCAGGAGTGCCTGCGCCGCTATCGCGAACTGCTGACCGAATTCACCCCGCTGCTCGCGGGTCTCGCCGACGGCAGCCGGGATCCCGGAGACCCGGCCGTCCAGGCCGCCGCCCGCACCGAGTACGCCCGCCTGCGCCGCCTGTTCACCCAGCAGGACGGTCTCGGCCATCCGCTGCTGTCCGACCTGCGCACCGGTATCGACGCCGCCGAACGGCGCGGGGTGGCGGTGACCGTCGAGGCGGACGTCGACGTCGGTCGCGGCATCGGGCCCGCCGGGCGCGACCTGCCCGACGTGGTCCGCGGCCATCTGGTGGCCGCGACCCGGATCATGCTGGACGCCAGCCGTTCCCGCGCCCGGGTGGTGGTGACCGCGGACGCCGCGGGCTGTACCGTAAGCGCGCTGGGCGACTGCCCGGCCGACACGCTGGACCGCCTGTCCACGCTGTCCGGCACCGCCCTCGACGCCGCCGGGGCGGTGCACACCGAGGTGGTCACCGCAGGCGAATTGCTGTGGGCGCGACTGCATCACCGTTTCCAGGTCGAGGGGGCCCGATGATCCGTATCGCCATAGTCGACGACCACCCGCTGATCCGTGACGGCGTGCGCGGCTGGTGCGCCGCGGCCGAGCCGCGCATCGAGGTGGCGGCCGACCATCCGGATCCGGCGGCCTTCCTGGCGGCGGGCGGTCCGGATCGCGGCGACCTGGACGCCATCGTGCTGGATCTCCAATTCGACCAGCGCGCACCGGATCTGAGCGCGCTGGGCACGATCTGCGCGCGCGGTCACCGGGTGGTGGTCTATTCCCAGTACACCGAGCCCCACCTGGTCCGGGACTGCCTGGACCTGGGCGCGGTCACCTATCTGTCGAAAACCGAAGGGCGCGAACACCTCATCACCGCCCTGCACGCCGCCGCCGAGGTGCGGCCGTATCTGAGCCCGACCATGGCCCGGGCCATGAGCGCCGACGGCGACGACCGGCCGCGACTGTCCGGCCGGGAGCGCGAGGTGCTGCTGGCCTGGTTCCAGACCGAGTCCAAAGCCCTGGTCGCCCAGCAGCTCTACATCACGGTCGGCACGGTCAACACGTACCTGGAACGCATCCGCGCCAAGTACGCGGCGGTCGGGCGCACGGCCCCGACCAAGGCGGCGCTGGTGGCCCGCGCCATCCGCGACGGCCTGATCACCACCGACGAGCTCTAGTCGCCGCTGTCCTCGTCGAGGTCGACGGCGATCCGGTCGCGGTCGGCCCACTCCAGCAGCGGTTCGATGTCGAACACCGCCTCGTCGATGCCGGCGTGCAGGTCGCCGAGTTCGGCATAGCGCGCCGGCACGGTCTTCATGGTGAAGTCGCCGGGGCGCACCTCGGGAATCTCGGTCCAGCGCACCGGAGTCGACACCGTCGCCTCGGGCACGCCGCGCACCGAGTACGCCGCGGCGATGGTGTGGTCGCGCGCGTTCTGGTTGTAGTCCACGAACAGCTGCGCCGGATCGCGATCCTTGCGCCACCAGGCGGTGGTGACGTCCGCGGGCGCGCGCCGCTCCACCTCGCGGGCGAAGGCCAGCGCGGCCCGGCGCACCTCCTGGAATCCGAAGCGGGGCGCGATGCGGACGTAGACGTGTAATCCCTTGCCGCCGGACGTTTTCGGCCAGCCGACCGCACCCAGCTCGTCGAGCACCTCGTGCACGACCCCGGCCACCCGCTGTACCCGCGACCACGGGCAGTCCGGCATGGGGTCGAGGTCGATACGCCATTCGTCGGGGAGCTCGGTATCGAAGCGGCGCGAGTTCCAGGGGTGGAACTCGACCGTCGACATCTGCACCGCCCAGATCACGTCGGCGAGCTTCTCGACACAGAGCTCGTCGGCGGTGCGGCCATAGCGCGGGAAGTACAGCTGGACAGTCGGAATCCAGTCCGGCGCACCGCCGGGCAGGCGTTTCTGGTGGACCTTGCCGCCGGGCAGGCCCTTCGGGAAGCGGTGCAGCATGCACGGCCGGTCCCGCAGCGCGTTGACGATCCCGTCCCCGACGCTCAGGTAGTACTGCACCAGGTCGAGCTTGGTCGCCCCGGTCTCCGGGAAGTACACCCGATCCGGATTGGACACGCGCACCGTGTGTTCGCCCACCGGCACCTCGATCGCCGGTGCGGCTGACTTGCTGGCCACCCGTCCGACGGTAACCGGCCTTCCGGTCATCCGCGACCGGCTCGCCGCGAACCGCGCACCGAATTAGAACACGTTATAGTTCACCTCGCTGGGATTTCTTCACTCGGGAAGGTGGACGCAACGGTGCGGACCTGGGACTCTTCGGCCGATGTGGTGGTGGTCGGATACGGCGGCGCGGGTGTCGCGGCGGCGCTGGCCGCGCGGGAGTCGGGCGCCGACGTGCTCGCCCTGGACCGCTACCTGGGCGGCGGGGCGACCGCGCTGTCCGGCGGAATCGTGTACGCGGGCGGCGGCACCTGGGTGCAGCGCGCGGCCGGGGTCGAGGACGACGTGGAGAACATGCTCGCGTATCTGCGCGCCGAGGTCGGCGACACCGTGAGCGAGCGGACGCTGCGCAGGTTCTGCGAGGAGTCGCCCGCACTGATCGATTGGCTGACCGGGCACGGGGTGCCGTTCCAGCCGTCGCTGTGCCCCTTCAAGACCTCGTACCCCACCGACGACTACTACCTGTACTACTCGGGCAGCGAAAACTCCGGCGGCTTCCGCGAATTGGCGCGACCGCGGCAGCGCGGGCATCGCGCGCACGGACGCGGCGTGTCCGGCAAGAAGCTGTTCGGCCCGCTCGCCGAGTCGGCGGCGAAACACGGCGTGCGCGTTCGAACCGGTACCCGGGCAACGCGACTCGTGGTCGAGCACGGCCGGGTGGTCGGCATCGAGGCGACCACGATCAGCGGCGCGCCCGCGGCGGTGCAGCGCAGGTTCGCCGCGCTGGCCCGGATCTCGGCGAAACCCGGTGTGTACCACCAGGGTTTGCGCCAGGCCGTGCAGGCGCTGATGGCGCGCATCGAGCGTCGCTACGGGGCATCGGTGCGCATCCAGGCGCGGTCGGGGGTCATCCTCACCACCGGTGGCTTCATCGCCAATGGCGCGATGGTCGCCGAGCACGCGCCCGGCTATCCGTGGGCCGAGGGCCTGCCGCTGGGCACAGCCGGTGACGACGGCAGCGGTATCGCCATGGCCCAGGCGGCGGGCGCGGCCACCGGTCGCATGGACGCACTGTCCACCTGGCGTTTCATCGCCCCGCCGAGTGCCTACTTCGGCGCGATCGCCGTGGATGCCAACGGGCAGCGCATGATCGACGAGTCCCGCTACGGTGCGGCGCTGGGCGCGGCCATCGCCGCCAGTCCGGGGCATCGGGCCTGGCTGCTGGTCGATGCGCGGCTGGCCGCCGAGGCGCGCCGCCAGATCGGGAAGCAGTCGGTGTGGTTCCAGCGCATGCAGGCCGAGCGACTGCTGCGGTTCGGCAGCGTGACCGGCCGGACCGTCGAGGAGGTCGCGGCCCGGGCCGGTATCGACTCGGCGGCCCTGCGCAAGACCGTGGACGCGCACAATCGCGCCATCGAGCAGCAGCTGCCCGACCCCATGGGCAAGCCCGACGACATCCGCCGCCCGTTGCACGCGGGACCCTTTGCACTGCTGGATATCTCGTTCAAGTCCCGGCTGACCTACCCGATGCCCATGCTCACCCTGGGCGGGCTGCTGGTGGACGAGGAGACGGGCGCGGTCCGCACCGAATCCGGTGCGGCCATCCCGGGTCTGTTCGCGGCGGGCCGGGCCGCGGTCGGGGTGTGCTCGAATTCGTACGTGAGTGGCCTGTCCCTGGCCGACTGCGTCTTCTCGGGCCGCCGCGCCGGCACCCACAGCGTGGAGCTCGCGGCCACGCACTGACCCCGGCGGCCGGCGGCGGCGTCAGTCGGTGGTGCGTGCGCCGAGTTCGAAGGTGTGCAACAGATCCGCCGCGACGCTCACCGCGATGACGGCCGGTTCCTTCCCGGTGATATCGGCCAGCCCGATGGGAGTCTTGATGCGGCCCAGGACTTCCGGCGAATGACCGCCCTCGGTGGTGAGCCGCTTCCGGAACCGCGCCCACTTGGCCGGGGATCCGATCAGGCCTATGGTGCCGAGGTCGTCGGCGCGCAGGGCCGCATCGCAGAGGGCGGCGTCCTCGGCGTGATCATGGGTCATGATCAGGATGTGGGTGCCGGGCGGCAGCCGGTCGAGGACCTGCTCCGGCAGCAGCGGCGTGTGATGGGTATGAACCCGCGCGATGGCGTCGTCCAGTGGCGCGAGCCGTTCCCCGGTGAGCACCTCGGGCCGGGAGTCGATCAGGTGCAGGTCGACATCCTGACGGGCCAGGATGCGGGCCAGTTCCAGCCCGACATGACCGACCCCGAAGATGGCCACCGCCGGGCGTACCGGCAGCGGCTCGAGCAGCACGGTCACCGTGCCGCCGCAACATTGGACGCCGTGCTGGCCGACGACCTTGTCGTTGAGGGCGAATTCCATCAGCTCGGGTTCGGCGTGCGGTTTCGCGATCAGCTCGCGGGCGCGCTCGACGGCGACGGCCTCGACATTGCCGCCGCCGATCGAACCCCAGATATCGGACTGTCCCACCACCATTTTCGCGCCCGCCCGGCGCGGCGCGTGGCCGCGCACGGACGCCACCGTCACCAGGACGCCGGGTTCCCGCCGGTCGCGCAGGCGCGCGACCGCGGTCACCCAGGTCATGTCACGCACGGGCGGAAACGCTTTCCCCGGTGGCGAATTCGCGGGCCCGCCGGGCCGCGTCGAGGGCCCAGTACACCGCCTCCGGCGTGGCGGGCGCGCCCAGCTCGACGCTCACCCCGTCCGGTCCGAAGGCCGCGGCGGCCTGGCGCAGCGCCTCGCGCACCGAGAACGCCAGCATGAGCGGCGGCTCCCCCACCGCCTTGGACCCGTACACCACGCCCTCCTCGTGCGCGTGCTGCAGCAGGGTGACATTGAAGACCTCGGGCATCTCCGAGAAACTCGGCAGCTTGTAGGTGCTCGCCGCCTGGGTGAGCAGCCGCCCGCGGCCGGGTCCGTCACCGGTGTCCCAGCGGATGTCCTCGAGCGTCAGCCAGCCCGCGCCCTGCACGAAACCGCCCTCGATCTGGCCGATGTCGATGAGCGGGGACAGGCTGTCGCCGACATCGTGCACGATGTCGACGCGGCGGATGTGGTACGCGCCGGTGAAACCGTCCACCTCCACCTCGGCGGCGGCGGTGCCGTAGGCGAAGTACTTGAACGGCGAGCCGTGCATGGTCTTCGCGTCCCAGTGCAGGCCCTCGGTGCGGTAGAAACCGGCCGCGGACAACTGGACTCGCTGCAGATAGGCCGTCCGGCACAGGTCGTTCCATTCGACGACCGCGTCACCGGGCCCCAGGGCGCGGGCGACGCCGTCGGCGATGCGGACGTCGGAGGCATGGACTCCCAGCCGGGCCGCCGCCACCTGCAACAGGCGTTCGCGCAGTTGCTCGCAGGCGTTCTTGATGGCCGCGCCGTTCAGGTCGGCCCCCGAACTCGCCGCGGTCGCGGAGGTGTTGGGCACCTTGTCCGTTCGCGTCGGCGCGAGCCGCACCTTGTCCAGCGGGATGCCCAGTGTGGTGGCCGCCACCTGCAGCATCTTGGTGTGCAGGCCCTGCCCCATCTCGGTGCCGCCGTGATTGATCAGCACCGACCCGTCCTTGTAGATCAGCACCAGCGCCCCGGCCTGGTTGAAGGCCGTCATATTGAACGAGATGCCGAACTTGACGCCGGTGACGGCCAGCCCGCGCTTCACGTGCGGATGCGTCGCGTTGAAGGCCGCGATCTCCCGTGTGCGCGTCGCGATCTCACCGCGTTCGAGCACCTGGTCCCAGGTGGCGGTGATGCGTTCGGGGTGGCGCACCTGCTGCCCGTAGGGCGTGGTCTGCCCGGCACGGTAGAAGTTGCGGCGGCGCAGTTCCATCGGATCCAGGCCGAGCAGCGGCGCGCACCGGCCCAGCAGGTCCTCCATGACGAGCATGCCCTGCGGACCGCCGAAGCCCCGGAAGGCGGTATTGGAGGGCTTGTTGGTCTTGGCGATGCGACCGGTGAAGCGCGCGTTGGGAATCCAGTACAGGTTGTCGACATGGCAGAGCGCGCGGGCCAGCACCGGTTCCGAGAGGTCCAGGCTCCAGCCGCCGTCCGAGGTCAGGGTGGTGTCCAGGGCCTGAATGTGCCCGTGGGCGTCGAATCCGACCCGCCACTGCGCGTGGAATCCGTGCCGCTTGCCGGACATGGTCAGGTCCTGGGTTCGGTTGAGCCGCAACCGGACCGGACGCCCGGTGAGGGTCGCGCCGAGCGCCGCGATGGCCGCGAAGCCGTGCGGCTGCATCTCCTTGCCGCCGAATCCGCCGCCCATGCGCAGGCACTGCACGGTCACCTCGTGACTGTGCAGCCCGAGTACGTGGGCCACGATCTCCTGGGTCTCCGACGGATGCTGGGTGCTGGACTGCACGAACACCTGCCCGCCCTCATCGACATGCGCCAGGGCAGCATGGGTTTCGAGGTAGAAGTGTTCTTGATCGGAGAAGTGGATTTCACCGGTGAACACGTGCGCCGAGGCCGCGAACCCGGATTCCAGGTCGCCGCGCCGCACCTGGGGATGCGCACCCTGGAAGCTGCCGGCCGCCGCGGCTTCCTCGATCGTGATCAGCGAGGGCAGCGGCTCCAGCTCCACCTCGACCGCCGCCGCGCCCAGCCGCGCGGCCTCCAGCGTCTCGGCCAGCACCCAGCAGACGGCGTGGCCGTGGAAGCAGACCTCGTCGGGGAACAGCGGCTCGTCGTGCTTGACGCCGGCATCGTTGATGCCGGGCACGTCCGCCGCGGTGAGCACCCGCACCACGCCCGGCACCCGCAGCGCGGGCGCGGTGTGCAGGGCGGTGATGCGCGCGTGCGCGTGCGGCACCTGCACCGGATACGCGTGCAGCACATCCTTGGTGCGGTACACCAGGTCGTCGGTGTAGAGCGCGGCCCCGGTGACGTGCAGGGCGGCGCTCTCGTGCGGCAGCGCCACACCCACCGCGGGATTCTCGGGCCGTTGCGACAGGTGACTCATGACAGCACCCCCGCGGGTTCGGTGGTCTCGGCGAACAGTTTGCGCAGGCTCTCCCCGAGCATGGCGCTGCGATACCGCGCGCTGGCGCGGTGATCGTCGAGTGGAGTGCCCTCGTCCCGCAGGACCTGCGCGGCCGCCATCACGGTCGATTCGGTCCAGGGCCGGCCCACGAGGGCCGCCTCGGTGTCGTAGGCGCGCACCGGGGTGGCGGCCACACCACCCAGCCCGATACGCGCGGTGCGGACCAGACCATCCTCGATGTCGAGCGCGAAAGCCACTGCGACGCTGGAGATGTCGTCGAAGCGGCGCTTGGCGATCTTGTGGAAGGCGGTCACCGGCGCCAGCGGCAGTGGAATCCGGACGGACTTGATGAGCTCGTCCGGCCGCCGCACCGAGCGCCGGTAGCCGGTGAAGTAGTCGGCCAGCGCGACCTGGCGCTCGCCGTCGGCATCGGCCAGCACGACCGATGCCGCCAGCGCCAGCAGCACCGGCGGCGCGTCGCCGATGGGCGAGCCGGTGCCGAGGTTGCCACCCAGGGTGGCCGCATTGCGGATGAGCCGGGAGGCGAACTGCGGGAACAACTCCGACAGCAGTGGCACCCGCCCGGCGAGGCGGCGTTCGATCTCGGTGAGGGTGAGCGCGGCGCCCAGCTCGATCCGGTCCGCGCCGATGGTCAGCTCACGCAGTTCGGGCAGCTGATCGATGGCCAGCGTGTATTCCGCCCGCCGGCCACGGAGGTTCACCTCGACGCCCAGGTCGGTGCTGCCCGCCACCATCGTGGCGTCCGGGTGCTCGCGCAGCAGCCGGAGCGCGTCGGCGAGGGTCGCGGGCCGGACGAAACGCTGCCCACCGGAACTGAAGTCGGTCGCCACCGGTTCCGGCGGGTCGGAGACGAGCCGCCGGGCCAGTTCGTCATCGGCCTCGGGCTCACCGACCGCGAAGGCCGCATCGCGGATGGGCCGGTAGCCGGTGCACCGGCACAGATTGCCGCTGAGCGCGTGCAGATCGAAACCATTGGGACCGGTCTCGGCATGCGCGCAGTCGGGTGCGATCTCGTCGAGCGCCCGCCGATCCGGCCGGTAGTACTCCGCGGCCATGCTGCACACGAATCCCGGTGTGCAGTAACCGCATTGCGATCCGCCGCGCACCGCCATCTCGCGCTGCACCGGATGCAGCCGCGCGGGCCCGCCCAGGCCCTCGGCGGTGACGATCTCCTGCCCGTCCAGCGCGACGGCGGGCACCAGGCAGGCATTGATCGCCACCCATTCGGTCGGCTCGGCCACTCCCGGCCGGGCCACCAGCACCGAACACGCGCCGCATTCGCCTTCCGCGCAACCCTCCTTGCACCCCGTGAGCCCGAGCTCCCGGAGAAAGTCCAGCAGAGAGGTATGCGGCGCGGCGGGAGAAATCGTCGTGGTCTTCCCGTTCACCGTCATGAAAATTGCCATTGCAGGCTGCCTTCTACGTCGAGTGCACTATCCAGTGTTCGCGGATTAATTCCGCTCGTCGAGAAAGCCGTGCCTCAGCAGCCGTGCGCCACGCGGCCGGGCACCCACACCGTCCGGTGGGCGAGGCGACGCAGGTCGGAATTGGTGGACATCCGGTCGCCTCCTGCCTGTGACCACGGGTTACGAGGCCCCGAACCTACGTCGCGGCATGATATTCGGTCAACACGAGGGGCCGCGCGCCGCGAGATTCTGTAGGAAAATACGAAGGCGGCCGGGAGGCGCGCCGAACCGGCTGGACAATCGAACAATCTGCTGCGGGACAGGTATTTCCTGCGCCATCATTCGGGTCGTGGTCGCGGCCTGTTCGGGCCGTTGTTCACGCGTTCCAGGAGGCATCATGCAAATGCGCTTTTCGCGCCCCTCCCGTAAATCCGATATCGGCGTCGTCCGGCCCCGGCATCCGGTCGACGAAATCCCGCCGCCCCCACGATTGGCACTGCTGGGCCTGCAGCACCTGGCGATCATGTACGCGGGCGCGGTCGCGGTGCCGCTGCTCGTCGGCGGGGCGCTGAAACTGCCGGCCCACACCATCGGCCTGCTGGTGAATGCCGATCTGCTGGTCTCGGGCATCGTCACCATCATCCAGTCGGTCGGCATCGGCCGGATTCTCGGTGTCCGGCTGCCGGTGGTCGCGGGCGCGACCTTCACCGTGGTCTCGCCCATGATCCTGATCGCGCAGCAGTTCGGCGGCGGCGAGGCCGGGCTGCCCACCGTCTACGGCGCGATCCTGGTGTCGGGCGTGTTCGGTCTGATCATCGCCCGCTTCTTCGCCAAGGTGGTGCGGTTCTTCCCGCCGCTGGTGTCGGGCTGCGTGATCTGTGTGATCGGGCTGTCGCTGATCGGTGCCGACGCCGGGCTGATCGCCGGCGACGACCCGAAAGCGGCCGACTACGGCCAGATTTCGCATATCGCGCTGGCCGGGCTGGTGATCGCGCTGATCGTGGTGATCCACCGGTTCGCCCGCGGGCTGATCGCTCAGCTGGCCGTGCTGATCAGTGTCGTGATCGGCACGCTGGTGGCGGTGCCCATGCATCTGGTCGACATGTCGGCGGTCGGGTCCTCGGGCTGGTTCGCGATCTCGCGGCCGTTCATCTTCGGCGCCCCCGAGTTCCATCTCGGCGCGATCATCTCCATGTGCGTGGTCATGCTGGTGACCTTCACCGAGTCCACCGCCGATATGGTCGCCGTCGCCGAAATGGTCGACAAGCAGCTCGAGCCCGCGGACCTGGGACGCGGCCTGGCCGCCGACGGACTCTCCGCGGTGCTGGCCGGATTCATGAACTCCTTCCCCGACACCGCCTTCGCCGAGAATGTCGGCCTGGTCGGGCTGACCGGCGTGCGCAGCCGCTGGGTGGTCGCGGCCTGCGGCGGCATGCTGGTGGCGCTGGGGCTGGTACCCAAGGTCGGCAGTGTGGTCGCGGCACTGCCGGGTCCGGTGATCGGCGGCGCGGCCACGGTCATGTTCGCCATGGTCACCGCGGTCGGGCTGCGGGTGCTGCACAAGGTCCAGTTCGAGGGCACCAGCAATATGCTGATCATCGCGGTCACGCTGTCGGTGGCGCTGCTGCCGGCGGTGGCCCCGAACATCTACACCAAGTTCCCGGCCGACTTCCAGATGATCGCGGGCAGCCCGATCACCTCGGCCGTGATCGTGGTCTTCGTGCTCAATCTGGTCTTCAATCACTGGGGTGCGAGCAAAACCGGCACACCGGTGAACGAGGCGCACTGACCGATCACACCGGTTCCACTGCACCGCTGGGCAACTCGGCTTCCACCGGGTCCGCCCGGCGGGCATAGCGCTGGGCCAGAGCCGCGCAGGTGAAGAGCTGGATCTGGTGGAAGATCATGAGCGGCAACACGATCAGGCCGACCGGATGCCCGGCGAACAGCACCGAGGCCATCGGCAGGCCGGTGGCGAGGCTCTTCTTGGAGCCGCAGAAGGTCAGCACGATGCGGTCCGCGCGGGAGAAGCCGAGCAGGCGGCCGCCCAGCGTGGTGAGGGCCAGCACGGTGGCCAGCAGGGCCGCGCAGACCAGCACCGTGGACACCAGCACCCGGGCCGACAGATCGTGCCAGATGCCCGCTGTCACACCGGCACTGAACGCCGCGTAGACGACCAGGTAGACCGAGCCGCGATCCACCGTCTTGGTGGCGGCCGGATGGCCGAGCACCCAGCCCAGGCGGGGGCGCAGCAGCTGCCCGGCCAGGAACGGCAGCAGCAGCTGGACCACGATGGCGAGCACCGCCGACGGTGAAACATGCACGCCCGCAGCGGTATTCATGCAGGCCATCACGAGCAGCGGGGTCGCGAAGACGCCGATCAGATTCGACAGTGAGGCGCTCACCACCGCGCCGGCCACATTGCCGCGGGCCATGGAGGTGAAGGCGATGGAGGACTGCACTGTCGAGGGCACCAGGCACAGGAACAGCACACCGGTGTACAGGTCCGGGGTGAGCACGCTCGGCACCAGCACCCGCAGGGCCAGGCCCAGCAACGGGAAGATCACGAAAGTGGCTGCCAGCACTCCGGAGTGGAGTCGCCAGTGCCGTAGTCCGGCCAGGGCCTCACGGGGTTCCAGGCGGGCGCCGTAGAGCAGGAACAGCACCGCGATGGCGATCTTGGTGGCCCAGTCCAGCACCTCGGCCGCGCCCCCGCGCGCGGGCAGCAGGGCGGCCAGCGCCACGGTGGCGAGGATGCCCAGCATGAAGGAGTCGATGCGGAGTTTGGCGAGGAGCTGCACGTTTCGACGGTAGGAGCGCGGATGCCGATCGCGATAGTCGTTCGATCCGATATCTCTCATCGCGATACGTGATAATTAACCGCATGTTCGAACCCGAGCTGCTACGCACCTTCCTGGCCGTGGAGCGGGCCGGCGGCTTCACCGCCGCGGGCCGTCAGCTGGGCCTGCGCCAGTCCACCGTGAGCGGCCATATCGCCCGGTTGGAACAGGCCGCCGGGCGGGAGCTGTTCCGCCGCGACACCCGGAATCTGGCGCTCACCGCCGACGGCGCGGCCATGATCGGCTTCGCCCGCGCCATCCTCGACGCGCAGGCTCAGGCCCAGGCCTACTTCTCCGGTTCCGCCCTCACCGGCCTGGTGCGGCTGGGCGCGTCCGACGATGTGATGGCCCATGCGCTTCCCGACATCCTGGTGGAGTTCCAGCGCACCCATCCCGGTGTGGATCTCGAGCTCACCGTCGGCCTGAGCGAGACCCTCAAATCCCGCATGGCCGCAGGCGAACTCGACCTGGTCTTCGGCAAGCGACTGCCGGGCGAGCGGCACGGCACACTGCTGTGGCGGGACCGGCTGGTGTGGGCGGGGCGTTCGGCCGCAACGGAATTCGAGGATCCTGTGCCCTTGGTCACCTATCCGGAGCCGAGCCTGACCCGGCAGCAGGCGCTGCGCGCGCTCGAGCACGCGGGCCGCACCTGCCGGGTCGTATGTGTCAGCGACAGCCTGCTCGGACTGCGGGCGGCGGCCCTGGCCGGGCTCGGGGTGATCGCGCACGCGGCGGGTGTGCTGCCCGATGGGCTGGTCCCGCTCACCGACCCCCGGCTCCCCGAATTGGGGGAGCTGGATTTCGTTCTCATGCACCGCCGCACCCGGCTGGCGGACCCGGAGCAGGCGCTGGCCGACGCCATCATCGCCAATGCGCGCCGCCTATCACTCCAGACCACGCGGTCGGGCATGTGACCGCACCGTCCGCTCTGGACGGTAGGGTGCTGAGAATCCGAATTCGCGCTACGCAGAGCGCGGATCGGCCGGCCGCTGGCCGGGAGCGTCAAGGCGGGCGGGCTGAAGCGTTCGTGTTCAGCATTTCTCGAGCCCGGCAGTGTGTATCGCACATCCGAGGTGGGTTTGGTGTTGATCGGTGCAAGGACGAACGACGGTGCTGTCATTGCGGATTCCGGTGGGCCACCGCCGCCGTGGCGCAGGTCGACGCTGATCGTGCTGGCCTTCGGTGCGGCACTGTCGCTGGTGCTGATCTTCGCGACCGTGGATCCGTGGCTGGACCAGGTGGGTTTTCTGGCAGGCGGCTTCGACGTCCACGTCTACCGGGACGGCGCGTGGAAGATCTACCACGACCATCCGCTCTACACCGAGACGACGCATCGCGGCCTGTCCTACACCTACACGCCGTTCTCCACGCTGATGTTCCTGCCGATCCTGATGGTGCCGTGGGGCTACGTCACGAATTCCTGGCTGGCACTGAACATTTGCGTGCTCTACGGCTGTGTCCTGTTGTGCTGGCGGGTACTCGGCCACCGCCTCACCTGGCGGCTCGCCGGGATCAGCGCCCTGCTGGCGGCGACGGCCATGTTCCTGGAGCCGGTGCGCACCACGCTGTACTACGGCCAGATCAACCTCGTCCTGATGGCGCTGATCCTCTGGGACTTCTCGCGCCCGGAGGGCAGCCGGTTACGCGGCCTGGGCACCGGGCTGGCCGCGGGCATCAAACTGGTGCCGCTGTATTTCGTGGCGCAGTTCCTGGTGCTGCGGCAGTGGCGGGCGGCCGTGGTGGCCGCGACCACCTTCGTCATGACGATCCTGGTCGCCGGCGCCGTCCTCCCGTCCGATTCGAAGCAGTATTGGACCAGGACGTTCTTCCAGTCGGACCGCATCGCCCCCGACACCCAGCCGGCCAATCAGTCGCTGCGGGGCGCGATCGCCCACCTCTCGGGTCATCAGGTGCCGCAGTGGCTGTGGCTGCTGATCGCCGTGCCGGTCGCGGTCGGCGGCCTGCTGCTCGCGGCGGCGCTCTACAGCCGCGGCGAGAAACTGCTCACCGTCACCACCGCGGGCCTGACCTCGTGCGCGGTGTCCCCGTTCTCCTGGAACCACCACTGGGTCTGGTTCCTGCCGCTGTTCGTCTACCTGATCAACCGTGCCGCGTCGGAACCGCGTTGGTGGTCGGCGGCCGGTTTCCTCTACCTGACCACCGGCGCCTGGGCCTACCACTGGACCGATCGCTGGGTGGTGGTCGGCTGGTTCCTGTTCCCGCCGTCCTGGCCGATCGCGCAGATCCTGCTGAACTGCTATGTCATCGTCTACGTGGTCATCCTGGGCGGCCTGATCGCCTGCCTCCGGCGCTCCCCCGACCACGAATAGGCAACCGACCGGTCGGCTATTTGGCCGCATCCGTTATGGAAGAGTTGCCGAGGGTATATCCGAATCAGGCCGGGGATGGGAATCCCTCTCGCGCATACCTTTCGCGAGCGATGACCGAGGAGGACGCCATGAAGGAGCCGGTGTGCATCGATTGCTGGCGGCGTGACAACCTCACCTTCGCCCAGCGGCTGGACCCCGCCTTCATCAAGCCGGGGCCGAAATACCGGTGCGCCATGCACCGGGCGCAGTGCGAGGCGGAGGGCATCGGACCGGACCACACCGAGCGCACCGACCGCGCCGCCTGACGAACCCGGACGCGGGGCACGTCACGGCGTCTCGATGACGAGACCCGTTCGCGCGCTCCGCTTCTCACCCCACTCGTAGAGCGCGGTCAACACCGGGACCAGACTCCACCCCTCGTCGGTGAGGTCGTACTCCACCTGCGGCGGGACGGCGGGAAACACCGTGCGCCGCACCAGCCCATCGGACTCCAGCTCCCGCAACTGCTGAACCAGCATCTTCTCGCTGGTGTCCGGCATGAGCCGCCGCAACTCCCCGTACCGCCGCACTCCCTCCTTGAGGTGCGCCAGAATGACCGCCTTCCATTTGCCCCCGATCAGATCGACGGTCACCTCGACCGGGCAGTGATAGCGCTTCGCCGGCATCTCGCCTCCGGTACTTACCGAAAAGTGCGTTCTTGTAACACTGTAATCATGGGACTTTCATGAATTCCCATGAAGGTCATTACATTCGATCGATTCAAGCCCGGCGTCACGCTGGAGACCATCACCCCGTATCTGCCCGAGGAGGTCGCCAATGTGTGGCGGCTGTGGAAGGCGGGCATCGTGCGGGAGAACTATGCCCGCGCCGATGAGCCGGGGGTGGTCATCGTGTTCGAGGTCGACAGTGTCGAGGAGGCCCAGCGGTACGTGAACGACTTCCCGCTCACCAAGAAGGGGTTCCTGGAGTGGACGTATGTGCCGGTCACGGCGCCGCTGCCGATCGAGGCGCTGATGGACGCCTCGGTGGATGTCGCGGAACCCTACGACCGCACCCGGTGAGGCCGTCATGCGACAAGCCTACGGCCTGACCATTCCGCAGACCGTCGAGGACGTCTGCCACCCGGAACGCATGGCGCTGCTGATCTACGACATGCAGGTCGGCATCGTGGGGCAGCTGCCCGACGGCGAGAGCATCGTGAAGTCCTGCGTGCGGTTGCGGGATGCGGCGCGGGCGAACGGTTTCCGCGTCCTCTACACCCGCCATATGTCGATTCCGCCGGCGGCGGCGGGGATTTCGCAATTGCGTACCGCCATGGAATGGCAGCACGTGGACGATCCGGCCGACGTGCGGGCCGCATTCGCGCAGGGCTCGCCGCAGTACCAACTGGTGCCCGAGCTGTCCCCGAGTCCCGACGAGGTCGTCTTCGACAAGATCACCATGTCCGCCTTCGCCGGGACGCCGCTCGATATCGCCCTGCGGGACTTGGGAATCGGCGCGTTCGCGGTGGCGGGCATCGCCATGGAGGTCGGCATCGAACCCACGGTGCGGCACGCCACCGACCTCGGCTACCTGCCCATCGTGGTGACCGACGCCTGCGGTGCGGGCCATGCCGAGGCGGCCGAACGCTCGCTGGCCGGGCTGGCCTTCGCGGGCGGTTCCCGCACCACCGGCACCGATGCCCTGAGCGCTCTCATGAATCGCCGCTAGCGGCCAGAATCTCGGTGTAGGACAACGGGATCGCGGCCGGTCCGCGCAGCGTGACGTGTTCCCGGTACGGCGGACGCTCGCAGTCGAGCCGGGGTTCGCGCACGCGCCGCGCGAATCGAGTGAGGGCGATATCGGCCTCCAGCCGGGCCAGCGGTGCGCCCAGGCAGAAGTGCTGGCCGAGACCGAAGGCCAGGTGCCGGTTCTCGCGGGCCGGATCGAAACGGCCGGGCTCCGCGAAGACCTCCGGATCGCGGTTGGCGGCGGCGAGCAGCATGATGATCATGTCGCCTGCCGCGATCTCGATGCCCGGCAAGGTAATCGGTTCGCGGGCGATGCGCGGAACCAGTTGTACCGGCGGATCGTAGCGCAGGGTCTCCTCGATCACCGGACCCGCGAACGATCCGGCAGTGCGCAGATTCGCCAGGTGATGACGGTGATCGAGCAGTGCCAGAGTGGCATTGGCGATGAGGTTCACCGTGGTCTCGTGCCCGGCGATCAGCAGCAGCCCGCAGGTCGCGATGAGCTCCTCGTGGGACAGCGCGTCCCCGGACTCCTCGGCGGCGATGAGCGCGGACAGCAGATCGTCCCCGGGCCGCCGGCGTCGCTCACGCGCCAATTGTTCGAAGTAGGAGTGCAATTCGTTGTTGGCCCGCACCAGCTCGACCGGGTCGGGGCGGCCGGAAGTGGCGGTCCCCGACACCGGGTCGAGGGTGCGGGCCAGCATGGACGACCACTCCCGCAGACGTGGTTCGTCCTCGATCGGCACCCCGAGCAGTTCGCAGATCACCGTGATCGGCAGCGGATACGCGAGATCCGCCACCATATCCAGCCGCCCGCGCTCGGCGGCCCGATCGAGGGCGGCGTCCGCGATCGCGGTGATCCGCTGCGCCATCCCCCGCACCACCGCCGGCGTGAACGCCTTGGCCACCAGCCGCCGCAACCGCGTGTGATCGGGCGCGTCCCGGAACAGGAACGACATCGTCCCCGCCAATTGCCCGGCCTGCTCCCCCGCGAGATCGTAGGTCGGCGTCGGCCCCAGCGGCAGCGACGCATGCCGCCGTTCCACCACCGCCCCCGGATGCCGCAGCACCGCCGCGCAATCCCGATACGACGTCAGCACCACCACCGGCCCGCCCCCGAGCCGCACCGGCCCGTGCTCGCGCATGCGGTCGTACAGCGGATAGGGATCGGCCCGATTCGCCGGATCCAGCAGCCCGGCGAAGAACCCGGGAGCGGACGGGGAGTGCGCAGTGGTCATGGATACCGCCTAGAGGTCCGCCGAGCCAACAAAGCTACAGTAACTGTAGCTACACTGACTGTAGTATTTGCTCGACAGATCCAGATGTCAAGGCAGCTCCGAAGCAGAGAGGTGAATCGTGGCCGAGCGCCGAAACCGCGCCTACGCACCTCGGATGGCACCCGAGCAGCGACGGGAGCAACTCCTCGACGCGGTGCTCCGGGTCATTGTCGGGGAGGGCATTCACCGGGTGTCCATCGACTCCGTGGCCCGGGCGGCCGGGGTCAGCCGGCCGGTCGTCTACAGCCTGTTCGAGGATTCGGACGCACTGCTGCGCGCCTCACTGGACCGCGAGGAGACCGCGGCGCTCGCGGAGCTGGCGACCGCGGTGCCGCTGGCCTCCGCCGGGGATCCGGGCCGTGCCGCCACCGAGAGCCTGGAACGCTTCCTCACCGCGGTGCAGGCCGCGCCGGATCGGTGGCGGGCGGTCTTCCAGCTCGTCGATTCGAGCACTCCGACCTTCCGGCGCCGGCTGGAGCGCGCGCGGCAGGCGTTCATCGCGGCGCTGGAAACCTTCGTGCGCGAGGCGGTTCCGGCCGAGCGGCGGGCGGCGGTGGATGTGGAGCTCACCGCGCGCACCCTGTTCGCGCTGTTCTGGGAGGCGGGGCGACTGGTGCTGGCCGCGCCCGAAGCCTTTCCGCCGCAGCGTATCCGCGATTTCGCGGCGAATCTGATCCCGGCGCTCCCCGCCTTCCAGCGGCCGGGCGACTGAGCGCGGCAATACCTGGGGGAATACCCGGATGGCCATTGATTCGGACATTCAGGACACTGGAGGCTGTGAATCGCCTATTGCCCGAACAGGTCCGCGCCGCCGGTGAGGGGCCGCGGTGACGGCGCTCGCCCGCGGGGAGAACCGGCCCGCGCCCGCCGACCGGATGACGGTCACCGTAACCTGCTCCGCCGCAGTCGATGTGTCCGCGCTGCTCCTGGGCGCGAACGGGCGGGTGCGGTCGGACGGGGACTTCATCTTCTTCAACCAACCGGTCGGTCCCGGCGTGGTCTACCGGCACGGCCGCGGCGCCGGGGACATGGTGGACGTCCAGACCTCCGCCCTGCCCGCCGACGTGGATCGGGTCGCCATCACCGCCAGCCTCGACGGCAGCGGGCCCGCCACCTTCGCCGCCGCCGGGACGCTCACCGCCGCCATCGGATCCCCCGCGGGCACACTGACTTTCCCGATGAACGGTCTGACCAGCGAGGCAGCCGTCGTCTGTGTGGAGATCTACCGACGCGGCGACGCCTGGAAGGTGCGCGCGGTCGGCCAGGGCTACGACAACGGCCTGGCCGGACTGGCCGAAGCCTTCGGCGTGACCATCGATGACGATCCCGAGCCGCCGGTGCAGGCCCCGCCTGCCCCTACGCTTCCGGCGCAGGCCCTCCCGCCGCAACCTGCCGCGCCACCCCAGCAGCCGCAACCCGCGCAATACTCGCGGACACAACCCAATCCCGCCGCGCAGCCGATGCCGTTGCCGCCCACCCTGCCGGCCCAGCAATTCCAGCCGCCGGCCGCGCCGCAGCAGATGCCCATGGCCCCGCAGTCTTTCGCGCCGCCGCCCTATCCGCCCGCGGCCCCCGTCCCGAATCATTCCGCGCCACAAGGAGTTCCGTCCGTGCAGAGCGAGCTGTTCCATCCGAATCATGCCGAGGTCAGCGGTTACGGCATTCAGAAGCAGGGCAGCAAGATGATCCGGGTGGCCGTCGACGGGGAGACCCTGGCGCGGGCCGGATCGATGGTGGCCTATCAGGGCGAGCTGCACTTCAAGGCGCTCGGGTCGGGCGGGATCGGGCGGGCGATCCAGCAGCGGCTCACCGGTGAGGGCGTGCCGCTCATGCAGGTGTCCGGGCGCGGAGATCTGTTCCTGGCCAATGCCGCCTCCGATGTGCACATCGTGGACCTGGACGGCACCGACGGCCTGACCATCAATGGCGCGAACGTACTGGCCTTCGACTCCACGCTGTCCTACAACATCCAAAGGGTCCAGGGCGCGGCCGGTTACGCCAGCAATGCGGGCTTCTTCAACTGCGTCTTCACCGGTCGCGGCCGGATCGCCATCACCACCCACGGCTCCCCGGTGGTCCTGAATGTCGACCAGCCGACCTACGCCGATCCGCAGGCCGCGGTGGCCTGGTCGTCCAGCCTGCAGACCGGCATCAAGCGCAATGACTCCTTCGGTTTCAGCCGCCTGATCGGCCGCAGCACCGGCGAGGGCCTGACCCTGTCGTTCTCGGGCCGCGGCTTCGTCATCGTGCAGCCCTCCGAACTGCCGCCCGGCGGTTTCATCGGTGGCACCGGCGGCGGTCAGGAGGCCGGGCAGTCGGGCGGCATGTTCGGCGGGCTGCTCGGCTGACCTCGCCGTTCGTGGCTCAGCGCTTGACGGCCGTCACGAATTGCACTGCGCCGGAGGAATTCCGGCCGGTCACCTCGCAGCCCGCGGCGGTGAGGATATCCGGCACGACGTGGTAGCCGAGGCTGCGCGCGCCCCCGATGCCGGCCACGCCGCGGAAGAGCGGGAAGTCGAGCACCGGCGGGTGGGCCAGCGCGGTCACCGCGATCCGCCCGCCCGGCCTGGCCACCCTGGCTATCTCCGCCAGCGCGCCCTCCGCGTCGGGAAAGAAGTGCAGCGCGAAGAAGCAGGCCACGGCGTCGAAGGCGCCGTCGGCGAAGGGCAGGCGGCCCGCATCGCCGCGCACGAAACCAACCGGTCCAACCGCATTGGTGCGCGCCGCCTCCGCCAGCATCGACTCCGAGGCATCGAGCCCGACGGCCAGGCCCGAATCCCCCGCCGCCCGGCCGAAAGCCCTGGTGAACAGCCCCGGTCCGCAACCGACATCGAGTACCAGCGCGCCCTCGACGAGCCCGAGCGAGTCCACCGCCCGCTGCTTCTCCCGGCGCACGCCGACCGCATTGCGTCCCATGGCGAGCCGGAAGAACTCGCGCCAGATGGGTTCGTAGATGCGGGAGATGAGCGGCACCCGCATGGCGGCCTGCCCGATGCCCTTGACCGGAGGCGTCTCCGCCCCGAGCACATCGAGATAGCCGTGGACGACGGTAGATTCGGGGAGGAGCAGTTCCACGATGCGCTGCTGCGGCGACTGGGTCGCGATCATGCCGCGCAGCTTACGCAGGTATTCGGCGCGGCGAAAGGATTGTCTGGGACAGGAATCGGCTGTTAGGTTCGATCTGCACGTCTCGTTCCGATGGAGGGGTTTTGCGCACAGTCACCCGAATCCTGCTGATGCTGGTCACGCTGGTCTCCGCGCTGACTCTGCTGCCCTCCCAGGCCATGGCCGTCCCTGCCGACCCGGCGCTCGACGAGGCCACCTCGCAACAGCTGGACGAGCTGCTCGCCGTGCGCAACTCGATCACGGGCACCCGGACCGACGCCATCGCCCAGCTCTCCAGCCGCTTCCTCGGCACCCCCTACCGCGCGAACATGCTCATCGGCTCCGCCACCCAGCCCGAGCAGCTGGTCATCGACTTCCGCCGCGTCGACTGCTTCACCTACCTCGACTACGTGGAGGCCCTGAGCCGCTCCACCACCCGCGCCGACTTCATCCAGAACCTGGTGGCCACCCGCTACGCCGACGGCCGGGTCGAATTCACCCGCCGCAAGCACTTCTTCACCGACTGGGCCGCAGTCAACCGCATCGCCGCCACCGACATCACCCCCACCCTCACCCCCGCCGCGGTCACCGTCACCAAACACCTCAACGCGAAAGCCGAAGGCGGCAACTACCTTCCGGGCATCCCCGTGGTGGACCGCAACATCACCTACATCCCCAGCCGCTCCTTCGACAACGCCGTCATCACCGCCCTCCACACCGGCGACTATCTCGGCGCCTACACCCCCGACGCCGGCCTCGGCGTCTCCCACGTGGGCATCTTCATCACCACCCCGAACGGCCCAATGTTCCGCAACGCCTCCTCCCTGACCGCCAACAACCAGGTCGTCGACACCCCCCTGACCCAATACCTCACCACAGTCCCGGGCCTGGTCGTACTGCGCCCGAACTAGTCCCGGTCGGTCTCGACCGCTACCTCGGCCAGGGTTTCCGCGCTGTACGGCATTCCCTGTCCGAGCGCCCAGTTCTCCGCGATCCGTCCGTTGTCGAGGCGAAAGATCTCGATCATCATCGGTTCCGGGCCATCGCCCGGGACTGGGATTCCTTCGATGGACGAGCGGACGGCCACGCGGTCGCCGTCGACCAGTACATCCTCGGCAACGACACGGATGTCGGGGAATTGGGCAACAAGACTGCGCCAGGCACTCTTTCCCGCCTCGAATCCCGTGGTACCGAGCGGATGACTGAAGCAGTCCGGCGTGTGCAGGTCAGCTGCCCGGTCGAACTGCCTGGCGTTGAAGCACTCCTGCATCTGCCGCACGACGGCACCGGCGTCCTGTGTGGTCATGATTCCACCCTCCCCAGGCAGTAGATCGGAACACGATGAGCGGCAACACATTCGAATAAACGGTGCGCCGCCCCGCTTGTTCGCTCAGCATACGGGGCGGCGACCCGGTTATGCTAGGGCCGATATGTCACGCCAACCGCCCCAACGCATTCCGTCCGATGCATCGGCCACTCGAGGTAGCGATCGCGAGCTACGCGCCGATGCCCGCCGCAATCGGGAACGCGTGCTGCGGACTGCGCAGCAGCTGTTCGCGCAGGAAGGGCTCGGCATCTCGCTCGATGAAATCGCGCGGCAAGCGGGGGTGGGTCCCGGTACGGTCCATCGGCACTTTCCCACCAAAGAGGCGCTGTATCTGGCTGTCTCGATCGATCAGATCGAACAACTGGTGGCCGAGGCGGCGGTGCTGGCGACATCGGAGGACCCCGCAGCGCTATTCACGCTGTTGTCGCTGATGATGGCCAACGGCGTCGAGAATGCGACGGTCAAGAGCGCACTCGCCGCCGCCGAATTCGACCTGCGGATGGCCGCACCGCAGGTGGCGGCGGATCTCACCCGCCATGTCGGCGATCTGCTCGAGCGGGCGCAGACGGCGGGTGCGGTGCGGCAGGACGTCACGGTCGACGAGGTGATGGCATTGGTCGCGGGCGCCTTCGCCGCGATCCAGCATGCCGGCGCGCAGTCCAGCTCGGCGCGAATCGCCGGGATCATCCTCGACGGGCTACGACCCCGATCCCGCTGAGCGCCTTCGCCGCTCAGACCAGGTGGACCTCGATGCCCGCGTCGCGGATGGGGGTGAGGGCGGCGGGGGCGGCTTCGCGGTCTATGACCAGGATGTGGATGGCGTCGATGGGGCAGATGCGGGCGAGGGCGGTGCGGTCCAGTTTGTCGGCGGTGGCGACCGCGATGACGCGGTGGGCGCGGCGGACCATTTCGGCATTGATGCCCGCCTCGTCGAGGTGGCGGCATTGGGCGCCGCCCTCGGCGGAGATCGCGCCGACGCCGAGAATCACGGTGTCCAGGCGTAATTCGGCCAGGGCCAGGGCGGCCAGGGGGCCGTGGAGTTCGTAGGATTCGCGGCGGGCCAGGCCGCCGAGGCAGATGGTGCGCAGGTGGGGGCGCAGGACCAGTTCGGCGGCGATATTGAGGGCGTTGGTGACGATGGTGAGTTCGTGGTCGGTGGAGGTGGGGAGGTCGGGGCGGGCGGCCAGGGCGCGGGCCACGGCCGTGGTGGTGGTACCGCCGTTGAGGGCCACCACTTCGGCCGGATCGATCAGGGCCGCAGCGTGTTCGGCGACGCGCTGTTTGGGCTCGTCGGCGCTGCCGCGGTAACGGGCGGGGAGGTCGTAGGCGACGGCGGTGGCGACGATGCCGCCGTGGGTGCGGGTGGCCAGGCCCTGGTCGGCGAGGGCGGTGAAGTCGCGCCGGATGGTGGCGGGGGAGGCGCCGAGGCGGGCGGCGGCCTCCTCGACCGAGAGGCGGCCGGCATCGGCGACCAGTTCCAGCAGGCGATTCCAGCGCCGGGAACGGTCCGCGGGAGCGGTCATTTGACGCTGCCGGCGGTGAGGCCGGCGACCAGGCGCTTCTCGATGAGCGCGAACAGAATCACGACGGGCACGATGCCGACGGTAGAGATGGCGAACACATATTGCCAAGCCACGTCGTACTGCCCGACGAACTTGGTGAGCGCCACCGACAGCGGCTGATTCTCGGGCGTGGTGAGAATGACCAGGCTGGCGGCGAATTCGTTCCAGCACGAGACGAAGGCGAACACGGTGGCGGTGACGATGCCGGGCCACACCAGCGGGAGGCTCACCCGGGTCAGGATCTGCCAGCGGTTCAGCCCGTCCAGCTGGGCGGCCTCCTCCACCTCGACCGGCACCCCGGCGAAGAAGCTGTGCAGGATCCACACCGCGAACGACAGATTGAACGCGCCGTTCACCAGGATCATGGCCAGCCAGGTGTCGTTGATGCCCAGGGTGAAGAACTCACGCAGCAGGCCGGTCACCAGCACGGTCGGTTGCAGCATCTGGGTGACCAGTACCAGACCCAGGAACAGCGTCTTGCCCGGAAACCGCCGCCGCGCGGTGTAATACGCGGCCGGAATGGCCACCACCAGCACCAGCAGCGTCCCGAACACCGAGATCACCAGGGTGCTCACCAGATTGAACGGCAGCGGCGTCTCCGGCGTGTGCCACATGGTGGCGTAGTTGTCCGGCCGCCACTGCCGCGGCAGGTAGGTCGGCGGGATCCGCAGGATCTCCGAACGCGGCTTGAGCGACCCGAGCACCATCACCAGATACGGCAGCAGGAACACCGCCGCCAGCACCGCGCCGACAGCCGTGAGCCCCCACCGCCGCCGGGTCATCGCGCCTCCTCACCGGCGGGCCGGATCAGCTTCACATAGATCGCGATGATCACCAGGATCAGCACGAAGTTCAGCACGCTCATGGCGGCCGCCGTCGCGACCTGCTGATTCTGCCGAATCAGCTTGAAAGTCAACGTGGTCGTGGTGTCCGCCGAGAAGCCCGCGATGCTGCCGGTCAGCACCTGCAGGATCGGCAGCGAATTGAACGAGTTGATGATGTTGATGACCGTCGCCACCGCCATGGCCGGACGCAGTTGCGGCAGTGTCAGATACAGGTACCGCTGCCAGGAACTCGCCCCGTCCACGCGGCCCGCCTCGTCGATATCGGACGGAATCGATTGCAGCCCGGCCAGAATCGTGTAGGTCGTGAACGGCACGGACACGAACACCGCCACCCCGATGGCCACCAGGAACGCCGGCCCCGGCTCCTTGGTGAATCCGAAACCCCGGTCCAGCACCCCGATATCGACCAGGAACCGGTTGGCGATCCCCACATCCGGATCCAGCATGTAATCGAAGATGGTGGTCGTCATGACCACCGACGCCGCCCACGGCACCAGGATGGCCAGCCGCACCGCCGTCCGCCCCGGGAAGTCCTTGTTCAGGAACTGCGCCAGCCCCGCCGAGAGCACCAGCGTGATCACCACGACCGCCACCACCCACACCACGGTGTGCGCCAGGATCGCAGGCAGCTCGTCGATGGCGAACAGCCTGCGGAAATTGGCGAATCCGGCCGGGCCGCGGTCGGTCCCGTAGGCGCTCAGGTCGCGGGTCGAAGTCCAGATCATGTACCCGGCCGGGTACGCCACCACCGCCGCGATCAGAACCAGCACAGGGCCGATCCACGGCAACGCGCGCAGCGTGGCCGTGGATCGATGGGAGGCGACGCCCCTCAACTCGCCGCCTGCTGAATCTTCTGCAGCACCGAGGCCGGGTCGCTGCCCTGCGCGATCGTGCCCATCTGCTGCCGGATGGCGCCCTGTGCGGCACCCCATTTCGGGTTGTTGCTCGGATAGAACTTGGCGACCGGCAGGGTGGCGGCGAACGCCTTGGTGACGGGATCGTCGGTGAGCGCGGCCGCACCGCTGGTCGTGATGGGGATGAAGTGCTCGCCGCTGACGAACTTGGCGTAGACGGCCGCGGAGTAGAAGTAGCTGAGGAACTTCTTGATGGCCGCGGCCTTGGTGCCGTCCTTCTTGAAGGCCATCAGGTGGTCGGCCACACCGAGGGTGGACGGGTCGCCGGTCTTGGTCGGCGAGGGCGCGGTGGCGTACTTCAGGCTCGGATTCTTGGCGGCGATCTGGCTGATGGTCGGCGGCAGCCCCTCGATCATGCCGATCTTGCCCTGGATGAACGCGTTGATGACGTCGAGCCGGTTGGTGGCGCCCGGATTCGGTTCGGTCGCACCGGCGTCCACGATGGCCTTCATGGCCCGCACGCCTTCGAGGTTCTGCGGGGTGTCGACGGTGACCTTGTCGCCGTCGGACCAGGTGCCGCCCGCGCCGAAGGTCCAGATGGAGGTCTCGCCCTGGGCTTCCTCGCTGCCCAGCGGCAGCCCGTACCCCGAGACGCCGCCGAGCGCCTGGATCTTCTTGGCGTCGTCGGTGAGCTCCGTCCACGTCCGGGGCGGTGCGCCGATGCCCGCCTTGGCGAACAGCTCGGTGTTGTAGAACAGCGTGCGGGTGGAGGCGAAAAGCGGTAGCGCCCACTGGGTTCCGTCGATGGACGCGTTCTTCGCGAAGCCGGGCTGGATGTCGCCGATCACCGCCGGGTCGGCGATATCGGTGGCCGGGTACAGCTGGCCGTCGGTGGCGTAGGTCGAATAGGCGTCGATGTTCAGGATGTCGGGCGTGGTGCCCTTGGACTGCAGTTTGGTGCGCACCACGTCATTGATCGAATCCCAGGACTCCATCGAGAGTTTGACCTTGACATCTGGATTGGCCTGCTGGAAATCCGCGATGATGGCGTCCCACTCGGCCTTGGTCGCGTCGCTGTAGGTCGGCGCGAGGAAAGTGAGCGTATTGGGGTCCGAGTCGTCGGATTTGCTCCCGCCGAAACCGCAGGAGGACACCGTCAGCACCAGGCCGGTCAGCAGCGCCACCGAGGAAAGTGCGCCGCGCAGTGGACGTTTCACGACAAGGGCTCCTCAATCTGCACACCCTGCGACGCGAATCGCGGATGATGAATGAAGCGAACGATTCGGTATGTCCGAATCTAACGCGAAGTCTGCTCGAATGTGATCGTTTGACCGGGAAAATTGACAGGAACGATCACTGGGTTGATCCTGGGTACGTGCTGCCCGAGGCGAATCGAATCTCCGTCCCCGCAAGCCATCTGGCCGCCGGATCCCATCTCGCCCGCGAGGTGGCCACCCAGCCCGACGACTGGGTCCGCGCCGCAGCCACCGCCACCGCGCACCGCCATCTGCTGCCCGTCTCGGGCGAACGAGTGGCCGTACTCGGCTGCGGCACCTCGCTGTTCATGGCCCGCGCCTTCGCCGCACTGCGCGAATGCGCCGGGCAGGGGCTCACCGACGCCTGGCCGGCGGGTGATCCGCGACTGCGCGATCTCGCGGGGATCGGCCGCGGCTACGACCGCTATCTGGTGATCTGCCGCTCCGGCACCACCACCGAGGTGCTCGACGCCATCTCCGCACTGCCCGAGGAGATTCCGCGCACGGTCATCAGCTCCAGCCCCGCCACGCCGGTGCTGGAGCTGGCCGACCCCATCCTCATCGACGAGGTGGACGAGCGGTCGGTGGTCCAAACTCGGTTCGCCACAACGACGCTGGCGCTGCTGCGCTGGCACCTCGGTGAGGATCTGCACCCGGTGATCGCGCAGGCCCGGGCCGTGCTGGCCGACCCCGACCCTGATGCGCTGAATGTTATCCGTCATGCCGAGCAGATCACTTTCGTGGGCATGGATTTCGCTGCCGCGCTCGCCGACGAGGCCGCGCTGAAGCTGCGCGAATCCTGCCGCTCCTGGACCGAGTCCTACCTGTCCACCGAGTACCGGCACGGGCCCATCAGCATTGCCGGGCCCGGCCGCGCGGTGTGGGCGCTGGGCCCGCAGCCGCCCGGGCTCACGGACGACATCCGCGCCACCGGAGCGCATGTCGAACAGCGCGACATCGACCCCATGGCCGAGCTGGTACGGGTGCACCGGCTGTGCCTGCTGCGGGCCGCCGACCTGGGTTTGGACCCCGATCAGCCGCGCAACCTGACGCGATCGGTCATCCTGAGCTGATGGGTGTGCCGTGATGGCTGACGCAGCAACGGATCTGGTGCTCGCCGTGGACGTCGGGGGCGGCACCACCAAGGCCGAGATCACCGATGCGGGCGGCGCCGTCCGATGTGCGGCAACCATCGGGACACCGCACGGCGAGGCCGCCTTCGACGCCATCGAACGGCTCGGCCGCGAGCTGCTGGCGGTCCTGCCGCCGGGCGACCGGCAACGGGTGGCGCGGGCGGCGGTGGTCCTGCCCGGTCTGGTCGACTCCGATCGCGGCATCGCGGTGTTCAGCAGCAATCTCGGCTGGCGGAATGTGAAGGTGGGCCATCGTTTCGCCGACGGCTGGGGCCTGCCGGTGCTCATCGACCACGACGTGACCGTTGCGGGCTGGGCCGAATGGCGCTTCGGCGCGGGCCGCGGCCTCGACGATGTCTGCGTACTGATCCTGGGCACCGGCATCAGCGGCACGCTGTCGGTGGGCGGCCGCCTGGTGCGCGCCCCCGCCGGGCAGCTCGGCCTCGCGCAGGCAGGAGAATACGGGCACATCCCCGTGCGCTACCGCGACGGGCTGCCCTGCCCGTGCGGCAATACCGGCTGCGTCGAGACCGTCGCGTCGGGACCGGCCATCGCCCGCGCGTACGCCGCGAGCACCGGCCGCGAAATCACCGGCGCGGAAACAGTTTTCGGCGCGGTAGATACCGATCCGGCGGCCCGGGCGGTAATAGACGATGCCATCGACGCGCTGGCCGCGGGCCTGCTCGGTGTCGTGCACGCGAGCTGCCCCGAGCTGATCGTGCTCGGTGGCGGCCTGGCCCGCGCGGGCGCGGTCCTCACCGACGGCCTGCACGCCCGGCTCACCGCCCTGCTGCGGGTGGCGCCCGTCCCCCGGGTCACACTGGGCGAGTTCGGTATTCGGGCCGGCCTGATCGGTGCGGCCCACCTGGCGCGGACGGGTGAACTGCGATGAGCGGCCGGCGCGGACTCGAATTACGCGGCCGGGTGGTGACCCGGGCGGGGGTGCTGGAGGACGGTGTCGTCTCGATCCGGGGCGAGCGGGTGGCCACGGTGCGACCGGCCACCGAATGGGCCACGACCCACCGCGAACTACCGCCCGAATACGCGGGCACGATCGTCCCCGGCCTGGTGGACATCCACACCCACGGCGGTTTCGGCCATCGTTTCGACACCGAGGATCCGGCGGAGGCGCGCGCGGCCGCGGCGTTCCATCACCGGCACGGCTCGACCAGCGTGCTGGCCAGCCTGGTGACGGCGGCGCCCGACACCATGGTGGCCCAGGCCGCCGTGCTGCGGATGCTGGCCGCCGACGGGGCCATCGCCGGCATCCACATCGAGGGCCCGTTCCTGTCCCGGACCCGCTGCGGGGCACACGATCTCGGCTGTCTCATCGATCCCGATCCCGCGCTGATCGACCGTCTGCTGCGGGCCGCCGAGGGCAGCCTGCGGGTCATGACCCTGGCCCCGGAACGTGCCGGATTCGACACCGCCGCCAAACAATTGGCCGACAGCGGCGTGGTGGTCGCCGTCGGCCACAGCGATTCGACCTTTGCCCGCTTCCGGGCGGCGCTGGGCCCGGAGGGGTCCGCCACCCTGGTCACCCATCTCGCCAATGGCATGCCGCCGCTGCATCATCGGGCGGCCGGGCCGGTGGCGGCTGGCCTGGTCGCGGCGGCCCAGCGGCAGGCCTTCGTGGAGGTCATCGGAGACGGCGTGCACGTCGATTCCGGTTTCGGCGCACTGGTTTTCGCTGCCGCCCCCGACCGCGTGGTGCTGGTCACCGACGCCATGCAGGCCGCGGGCATGCCGGACGGACAGTACCGGCTGGGACCGCGGCCCGTCACTGTCACCGACGGCGTGGCCCGGGTGCCGGGCGGCTCGCTGGCGGGCGGCACCGCGACGCTGCTGCACTGCCTGCGCTGGGCGGTGCGCGAGTGCGGCGTCCCGCTGTACGACGCCGTCGCGGCCGTCACCTCCACCCCTGCCGACGCCGCCGGGCTGGATCAGGTCGGCGACCTGCGGCCCGGCCTGTACGCCGACGCCGTGGTGCTCGACGACGACCTGAACCTGCGGCGGGTGCTGCGGCGGGGACGGTGGCTGGCGTGATCCTCACCGTCACCATGAATCCCGCCTACGACCTGACCTACCGGCTCGAACGCCTGGAACGCGGGCGCGCCCAGCGGGTGCTGTCGGTCGAGCAGCGCCTGGGCGGCAAGGGCATCAACGTCACTCGCATCCTGTGCCAGCTCGGCAGCTGTGTGCGGGCAACGGGATTCGCCGACCACACCTTCGCCGCGGCGGCGGCCGCCGAATTCCCCGCCGACTTCGTGCCCGCCCTGCCGTGGGTCCGGCGCACCCTGGTGGTCAGCGAATCCCGCGACGGCACCGCCACCGGCCTGTGGGAGCCGGGCGCGTACGTGCACGAGCCGCACGCCGTGGACCGGCTGCTGGATCGCGTCGCTTTCCTGCTGCCCGAGCTGCGCGGGCTGGTGATCTCCGGATCGCTGCCCGGCGGGGTGGACGACGCGGTGCCCGCCGAGCTGGTGCGCACGGCCGTCGCGGCGGGCGTGCCGGCCGTGTGCGATGTCGACGGTCCGGCGCTGAAGCTCGCGGCCACCGTCCCGGGCGTCGTGCTCACCCCCAATCAGGATGAGCTGGAACGTCTCACCGGCGTGGTCGCCGAGACCCCGCGGGCCGTGGCGGCCGCCGCCGGTCCACTGCTGGCGGCCGGTGTCCGAGCCGTGGTCGCCACCCGCGGCCCGGCCGGCGTGGTCGCGGTGACGCCGTCCGGGGCCTGGTCCGCGACGCTGCCGGAACCGTTGGCGGGCAATCCGACCGGCGCGGGCGATGCCGCCGCGGCCGCGGTGATCCGCGCGCTGGCCGCCCCGGGCGAGCCGGACTGGCCCGCCCTGCTCACCGATGCCGTCGCGACCTCCGCGGCGGCCGTGGTGATTCCGGTGGCGGGCGAGATCGACCTGACGCTCCGCGACCGCCTCACCCCGGCCGTCCAGGTCACCGCTCTGATCCCGGAGTCCCACCCGTGACGCTGGTGCCGCTCCCCGAACTGCTCGCCGCCGCCCGTCCCGGCGGGCTGGGCGCGTTCAATGTCATCACCCTGGAGCACGCCCAGGCCATCGCCGCCGCGGCCGAGTCCGCGAATCGTCCTGCGGTGCTGCAGATTTCGGAGAACACCGTCCACTACCACCGGGGCCTGAAGCCGCTCGCGCACGCCTGCCTGCACCTGGCCGCCGACAGCGCCGCCGCCCTCACGGTCCACCTGGACCACGCCACCTCCCGCGAATTGATCACGCAGGCGGTGGAACTCGGCATCACCTCGGTCATGTACGACGGCTCCGACCTCGACTACGCCGCCAATGTCGAGGCCACCGCCGCCATCACCGGCTGGTGCCACGACCGGGGCGTGCACGTGGAGGCGGAGCTGGGCGCGATCGGTGGCAAGGACGGTGCCCACACCCCCGGCGTGCGCACCGATCCCGACGAGGCCGTCGCCTTCGTCTCGTCGACCGGGGTGGACGCCCTGGCCGTGGCGGTCGGCTCCGCCCACGCCATGCGCACCCGCGATGCCGTGCTGGACACCGAGCTGATCGCCGCCCTGGCCGCGAAACTGCCGGTCCCCCTGGTGCTGCACGGATCGTCGGGGGTCTCCGATGCCGGCCTGGGCGCGGCCGTCCGGCACGGCATGGCGAAGATCAATATCGCGACCCGCCTGAATATCGCACTGGCCGAATCGGTCCGGTCGACCCTCGCGACACACCCGGACCTCTCCGACCCGCGCCGATATCTGGGCCCCGGCCGGACCGCGATTCAGCACGAGGTCGAGCACTACCTGCGCGTCCTGTCCCCCGGACGGGGGATGGCGGGTCCCGCGCAGGCGTGACGATCGGCTCGCGGAACTGTCCTACGCTGCCCGGGAATCGCCACTTCGGCAGTAGGAGGCCCCTTGTTCGGCAGACGCGGATTCCTGACGGGAGCAGCGGCATCGGTGACCGCGGCGGTGGCCGCCACGGCGACCGGTCCGGCGCCCCGGGCCCGGGCCGATGTGGACCCGGGCAAACCGAACATCCTCGTCGTCATCGTCGACGAGATGCGCGCACCCGCCTGGTTCCCCGATCAGCAGACCCTGGATCAGCTGCTGCCCAACCTGGCCCGCATCCGGCACGGCAGCGTCTCGTTCGAGCAGCACTACACCGCCGCCAACGACTGCACCGCCTCCCGCGGCGCGCTGGTGACCGGGCTCTACAGCCACCAGACCGGCTGCATGGTGGTCTCGGAATCCACACTCTCCCCGCGCTTCCCGACCTGGGGCTCCATGCTGCGCGAGCAGGGCTACGAGACGACCTGGTGGGGCAAGTGGCATCTGGGCCACTACCCGGACCGCACGCCGGGCGCGCTGGACGCCTACGGGTTCGGCGGCGGCACCTACCCGTCGCCGAACGGCGCGCCGGGGCAGGGGTTGCAGGCCGATCCGAAGATCGTCGACGACTTCGTGGACTGGTTCGAGCACGATTCCGGCGGGTCGCCGTGGTGCACCACGGTGTCACTGGTGAATCCGCACGACATCCAGTACTGGCCGCGCTGGACCCGCCGGGACCAGGCCAACCTCGACCTGCCGCGCTGGATGGACCAGCTGCCCGGGAATTTCGAATCGCTGGAACAGCTTTCGGCCAAGCCACGGCTGCAGATGGCACTGGTGCAGGCGTCGGTGGTGGCGTTCGGGCTCGCGCCCTACGGCACGCCCGAGGCCACCCAGGCCTGGATCGATATGCGCAACCTGTACCTATGGCTGCAGCAGCAGGTCGACGGGCAGATCGGCCGGGTGCTCGACACGCTGTACTCGCGACCGGACGTCGCCGCCAATACGGTCATCGTGTTCACCTCCGATCACGGCGATTACGCCGGATCGCACGGGTTGCACGGCAAGGGCGGCGGCGCCTACGACGAGGCGATCCGGGTGCCGCTGTACGTACACGACCCACGCGGATACCTCAGCCCCACCGATTCCACCAGCGCCCGCACGCAACTCACCTCCAGCGTGGACCTCGCGCCCCTGCTGCTGACCATCGCCACCGGCGGCGCGGACTGGCGGGCCGTGGACCGTTACGAGCATCTGCGCGGCCGCCTGGACCTGGCTGCCCTGTGCCGCAATGCCTCCGCCGCCGGACGCCCGTGGATCGCGCACACCACCGACGAGTCCACCATCGAGGAGGCGGCGATCCTGTTCGACCACAACGCGCCCGGCCACGTGGCCATGGTGCGCACGGCCGACGCCAAGTTCGCCTCCTACTCGAAATGGCTGGACGGCCGCATCCAGATCGACGCGTCGGCCGAGCAGGAATTCGAGCTCTACGACTACTCCACCGAGAATGGCCGCCTGGAGCTCGACAATCAGGCGGCGAGCGGAAATCCGCTGCGGGACACCATGGCACAGCTGCTGGCGCAGGCCATCGACACCGAGATCCAGCAGCCGCTGCCCGGGTATCTGAAGGACGCCCAGGAGCAGGGCATCGACGACTATGTGCAGTCCAACCGCAGCATCGCCGCGCGCGCCGAGCGCCTGGGCAACTTCCTGGAGGACTTCCTCACGCCGAAGTGACGAACTCGCGCAGGGTGATCGGCGGGTGGCCGGTGAACCGCTCGATGGATTCGGTCACGCGGAAGAGCTCGTGACCGGATCCGATGGCGGCGAACATGGTCCACAGGTGGGTCAGGTGCTCGACGGCCACCGCGTCGCGGTAGACGGTCATGGCCCACTCCGACCACTCCGCCGGATCGACGTTCCGGTAGGGGACGCCGAACAATTCGGCGGCCTCGCCGACGGTCATGATCTCGCCCGCCAACCACAGCACCGGATCCACCGGGCCCTCGGTACGCAGCACGCCCGCCCCGACCCCGGCCACATCCGCGCCCGCGATGAGCGGCAGCACGGTGTCCGGCGAGCCGAGCGGCAGCGCCAGCTCGCCGCGGTCGCCGATGGCCACCCGCAGGTTCTCGTAGAACACGGCCGCGCGCAGGTGCACCGCGCCGATGCCGGCGGTGTCGAGCACCTGTTCGGCCACCCAGTGCCGCCGCATGTGCGGGGTGCCCGCCTGCGGATCGGAGCCGAGCTGTGAGGTCGCGACCACGCGCTGCAGTCCGGCCTGACGGCCGACGGCCGCGAGAACCGCGGTGGCGTCGATCATTCCGGCGGTCACCGGATAGGTGAAGTAGGCCCGGCGCACGCCCTGCAGGGCGGGTGTCACGGCGGTGATCTCGCGCAGATCGCCGACGACGACCTCCGCGCCGAGATCCTTCAGCTCGGCCGCACGGCCGTCATCGCTGTGCACGAAGACGCGCACCGGCAGGCCCGCGCGCATCAGGGTTTCGGCGACCAGTCTCCCGGTACCGCCCTGGCTTCCGCCGGCCGCGCCGGTGACGAGGATCGGTTCCATTGCTCTGCTCCTCACGCCGTCGCCGGCAACCGCAGTTCGAAGACCCCGCGCGCGGCGAGGCCGGTCAGGAAGTCCACGGCGTCGAAAGCCTCACCGGGACTGGCGACTCCGCTCTTGATGTCGCCATCGGTGAGCCGCACCGCGGCTTCCACCGAGGCCAGCGCGGCCGCCGACCACAGGTCCCGGCCGGTCAGCGTCCCGGCCGCGGAGCCGCCGGGCGCGAGAACCTGTGCGGCGATCATGAATTCGCTCGCCGCGCGGGCGGCCGCGTCCACCTGCTCACTGGCGAAGGCCTGCTCCTCCTCGAAGGTGCGCGAGGTCAGCTGCGCCTCCACCGCTCTGGCGCGGGTGTGCCGGGGCACCGTGACCGCTTCCGGGAACGGCACCGGCGCGATCATGGGCCGCGGCCCGACCGGCGGCGGGAACGCGAAGATCGCCTGTCGCGGTTCTACGAATCCGTACCGCTGTTCGCCGTCCTCGTAGCCGATGCGCTCGGTGTCGGCGAACAGCAGCCGCGCGGTCTCCACCGCGCCGTGGGTCATCATCCAGTTGGTGACGTTGTAGGCCACCGTGATCCGGTCGATGCCGGAGATCCCGCGTGCGACCGCACCGGCCAGTAGATCACCCAGTCCCCCATAGAAACTCACGCTCGGCAGCATGGTGATCCCGGCGCGCTGCGCGGGTTCGGTGAAGCTGTCGAACAGCCGCTTGACGTGGTGCACCTCCACCGCGTGATCGACATAGTGGCAACCGCCCTCGACCGCGGCGGTGGCGACCGGCAATCCGGTGGTGGCGAAGGGCCCCGCGCAGTGGATGATCACGTCGGCGGCCTCGGCCAGCGCCCGCAGTGCCGCCGGATCATCCAGCGCGGCGGGCATCACCCGCGAATAACCCAGGGCAGCCAGAGCATCCGGATCCCGCCCGGACACCACCACCTCTTTTCCCCGTGCGGTGAGATCAGCGGCGACCAGGCGACCGGTGTGACCGGTGGCTCCGTAGATGGCGTATACGGTCATGAAAGATCAACTCTCTTGACTCGACGGACAATTCGAACGTCAGTTCACGTATATAGACCGCCGCGCCGACGAAAAGTCATCGCTCGTCGCCGGGGAATTTCGATTCCCCGATCTCCGCACCCCGGAGCCAGGTCAGGAACACAGGCGCACGGGCAATCGCTTCAGGCCGTGGATCACGGCATTCGGATACCACCGCAGCTCGGAGTCGTCGACGGCCAGCGTGATGTCCGGAAAGCGTCGCAGCAGTGCGGTGAAAGCCACCCGGCCCTCGAGGCGGGCCAGAGGCGCACCGACACAGTAGTGGATGCCGTAGCCGAAGCCCAGGTGAGCGGTGCGGTCGGCCGTCGGGTCGACGCGGTGCGGATCGGTGAAGTGGCGCGGGTCGCGATTGGCGGCCGCCAGGGCGACCAGGACCATTTCACCCTCGGGAATGACGGTGCCGCCCACCCTGATCGGCTCGCTCGTGAAGCGCAGGGTGGCCATGTCGACCGGGCCGTCGAAGCGGAGGAATTCCTCGACGGCGGCGGGGATCAGTTCCGGGTCGTCGCGCAGCCGTTCCAGCCAGGGACGGTCGCGCAGCAGGGCGAGCATGCCATTGCCGACCAGGTTCACCGTGGTCTCGTGCCCGGCGACCAGGAGCAGCAGTGCCATGCCGATGAGCTCGCCCTCGTCGAGCTCGGCCTCGTCGGCGACGAGCGCCGACAGCACGTCCGCGCCTTGCTCGGCCCGCTTGCGCTGCAGCATCTTCCGCAGGAACGCCACCATCTCGTCGTGCGCCCGAGCCCGGTCCACATCCGGCTCCAGGGTGCCGACGAGAGCCTTGGTCCACTCGCGGAAGGTGCCGTGATCCTCGATGTCCACATCCAGCAGGTGACAGATCACCGCCACCGGCAGCGGCACCGCGAAGGCCTGCAGCAGATCCACCTGCTCATGCCCGGCCATGGCGTCGAGCAGATCGTTCGCCGTCCGTTCGATGACCGGCCGCAGCGCGGCCACCCGGCGCGCGGTGAACGCCTGGGAGACCGCCTTGCGCAGCCGGGTGTGGGTGGGCGGATCGGCATTGAGCATGTGCCGCAGGCCGTCGTGGGTGCGCGGCCCCGCCCAGATCCCGGCGTACTTGCGCTCGATCACCGCTTCCAGCCGGTCGATGTCCTTGCACAGCCGCGGATCCGCCAGCGCCGCGCGCGCCTCCTCGTAGCCGATGATGAGCCAGCGGTCAACGCCGTCGCCGAAATGCACCCGGTGGACCGGGCCCTGCTCGCGCCAAAGCCGGTAGTACGCATGCGGATTGGCGAAGAAGTGGTCGCCGAGCAGCTCGGTCACCCTTCCGACGGTACGGGAAGTCAGCGCTTGGCGGCGGCGCGTTCCCGCATGCGGTTGAGGGTCAGCCGCCAGAAGGTGGTGGCCAGGTCGACCGGAAGGCGGGGTGTGGCGGCGCGTTTGGTCATCTCCACTCGGGCCTTGCGCATGATCTCGGCGGGCGCCTTGTCCGGGTGACCGGTGTCGAACGGCGGGTGCGGGTCGTATTCGATGTAGAGCTGAGTTATCTGCGCGACCTGTTCCCCCGCGATCCGGCCGACCAGCCACAGCCCGAGGTCGATTCCGGCGGAAACCCCGGCGGCGGTGACGATCTTGCCGCTGTGCACGATCCGGTCGTGCGGACGCGACTCGGCCCCGAACGCGGCCAGGGCGGGCTGGGCGGCCCAGTGCGTGGTGGCGGGATGACCGCGCAGGATGTCGGCGGCGGCCAGGATCAGCGCACCGGAACAGACCGAGGTGGTCCATTGCGTGTTCGGGTGCACGGCCCGCAGCCAGTCGATGAGCTCGCGGTTGGCCATGGCCTCGGTGGTCGCGGCCTCGGATCCGCCGACCAGCACCAGATCCGGCGCGGGCGTCTCGGCGAAGGTGTGGGTCGCGCCCAGCGCCAGCACTCCGCTGTCGGAGACGATCGGGCCGACTTCATTGGAGACGAATCGCAATTCGCTGTCCGGAATCATCCGCAGCACTTCGTACGGCCCGATCGCGTCCAGCACGGTCATGCCCGGGTAGAGCACGATGGCGATCTGGAATGTCATGGGACACTCCCCCTTTCAGAATGTGGTGAACCGGGCGCGGTACTCGCCCGGCGGTATGCCCAGCTGGCGGTGGAAGATTCGGTACAGGGTCTCGGGGCTCCCGAGCCCGACGGCGGCGGCGATCCGGTCCATGGGCTGGTCGGTGGTCTCCAGCAGGCGCCGGGCCGCGGCCACGCGGACCTGCTCGACATAGCGGGCGGGGGTGGTCCCGGTCTCGCCGGCGAAGACTCGGGAGAAATGCCGGATGCTCATGCCGACCCGCTCGGCCAGCGCGGGCAGCGAGAGATCCGCCTCCGGATTCTCCTCCATCCAGACCTGCAGCGCCCGCAGCGAATTCCGCTTGGGCGGGTTGGCCGCGAGCGGCGCGCTGAACTGGCTCTGCCCGCCCGGCCGGTGCAGGTACACCACCATCCAGCGCGCCACCTCGCGCGCCAGGTCCGGCCCGTGGTCGGCGGCCACGATGGCCAGCGCCAGGTCGATGCCCGCGGTCACCCCGGCCGAGGTCCACATCGGCCCGTCGCGCACGTAGATGCGGTCGGGTTCGGTGGTGATGGCCGGGAACTGCTCGGCCAGCAGCTCGCCGCCCGCCCAGTGCGTGGTGGCGCGGCGGCCGTCCAGCAGTCCGGCCCGGGCCAGCAGGAAGGTGCCCGAGCAGACCGAGCCCACCCGATCCGAGCCGGCGGCCAGCCGCCGGATGCCGGTCACCAGATCGACGTCCCCGGCCGCGGCCCAAACGGTCAGCCCGCCCACCACGAGCAGCGTGTCCAGCGGCCCGTCCCAGGTGTCGAGCCCGTGCGCCGCGGTCACCTCGATGCCGCACGAGGAACGCACCGGACCGGCCTGCGCGGCGGCCAGTTCGACCCGGTAGCCCGGGGTCGCACCGAGCGCGGCCGCCCCGGTGAACACGTCGGCGGGCCCGGCGAGATCGGTCAGCTGGAACCCGTCGAAGACAACGATCAGCACCACCCGCATGCCTTCAGCCTGCGGTCTGCACCCCGATGGCGTCAATGACACGACTCTTGCAGATTCGGCCACCCGGCACTAGCCCGGAGGTTGCCGCCCCCAACTGGCATGAGCTGACTCACCCCGGTCCGCTTGATATGAATGCGGGGTGGCCCGACACCTTTTCCTGTGCCCCCTGCGGTGGTCCGACATGGACGCCGACGGGCATGTGCACAATGCGGCGCACCTGCGCTACCTGGAGGAATCCCGCATCGACCTGTTCTGGACGCGGGGTTTCGGCGGCGCCAATGTGGTCGCGCAGATGGACATCGACTACCTGACGCCGCTGCGCTACCGCCAGGAGCCGGTGCGGGTGGAGACCTGGGTGACCAAGATCGGCACCTCGTCGTTCGCGCTGCAGCAGGAGATCCGGGACGAGGAGGTGGTGTACTCCACAGCCGTGTGCACCATGGTCGCCTTCGACCAGGCCACCCAGAGGTCGCGCCCGCTGCCCGAGGATCAGCGCCACCTGCTGAAGGATCTGGAAGCCTGATGCACACCTACGACATCCAGCTGCGCCGCACCGACATCGACGCGCAGCAGCACCTCAACAATGTGGTGTTCGCCCAGTACCTGGACGAGGCCCGCTCGGATCTGCTGGGCCGCTACGAGTCTCTCGCGGTTGGTCACGAATCTCTGCCGGGTAGCCATGAATCTCTGGCAGGTAGACACGAACCCGGCGGCGTCCCGTGGCGGGTGGTGGTCGCCGGTCAGCGCCTGTCCTATCGCATGCCGCTGCTCTTCCGGGCCGCGCCGGTCACCGTGACCTCGATCGTGGAGCGCATCGGCACCACCTCGTTCACCCTGGCGCACGAGGTCAGCGACGCCGAATACCTGTATCTCTCCGCCACTTCCACGCTGGTCGCCGTCGACGACGGCGCGCCACGCCCGCTGACACGCGGGGAACGCGAATATCTGATGACCTTGGCGGCCCTGCACGCTTAGACTTGTTCGTATCGCCTGGTCAGCGTTGCAAGGGGTACATCATGGCCAAGATGACCATTGTCGAGTTGCTCGACGTTTTCAAAGGTATGACGCTGCTGGAGCTTTCGGAGTTCCTGAAGGCGTTCGAGGAAGAGTTCGGTGTCACCGCCGCGCCGCCTGTGGCCGTCCAGGCCGTGGCGGACGCGCCGCCGGCCGAGGCCGCGGACGAGCAGAGCGAATTCGATCTCGTCCTGGAGTCTTTCGGGGACAAGAAGATTCAGGTCATCAAGGCCATGCGGGAGATCATTCCCGGCCTCGGCCTCAAGGAGGCCAAGGACCTGGTCGAGGCGGCCCCCAAGGCGGTCCTGGAGAAGGTCGACAAGGATGCCGCCGAGGCGGCCCGGATCAGGCTCGAGGCCGCCGGGGCCCGCGCCGCCCTCCGCTGATCAATACGGTTCTGCGCTGATCAGTTCCGCGCACGGCGGCGGGCGGCTGCCTCCAGGTACGCGCCGAGTTCGGATTGCGCCGATACGGGTGTGGCCCCGGCGGGGACACCGGGGCCACACTCGCCGACGCGACTACCCTTGCGCGCCACCGGGTTCGAAGCCGGGCGGCAGGTAGCGTCGCCGCACCTCCTGCATGCGCTCGACGTCTTCGGCGCTCAATGCGGCGAAGGCGGCCTCGCGGCGCTGGAACAACTCGGCGCGCTGTTCCCCGGTGAGCTCTCGCATGCGGGCCTCGCGCTGCTGGGCGAGCCGGGTGAATTCCTCCAGTGTCATGGGCTGATTCATGGCCACCATCTCCTCGATCAATCGCAGGAACTCCAGTGCCGACGGCTCGGCCATGCGGTCGAGGCCGTCGTGCACACCGAGCAGGCGGGCGCGCAGGCGCAGGGCCTGTGCGATCCGGCGGTCGAGCACCTCGAGCTGCTGGCGGACCAGGTCCCGGGGGTCCTGATCCGGGGCATCGGCGAGTACGCCCGCGATCTCCTCGAGCGTGAACCCGAAGTCCCGCAACGCGATCACGCGATGCAGCCGCCGCACGTCCGCCGCGCCGTAGCAGCGATGCCCGCCACCGGTGCGCGAGGACGCCGTCACCAGCCCGAGCCGGTCGTAGTGATGCAGCGTCCGCACGGTCACCCCGGTCTCCCGGGCCAATTCCCCGACCCGCCAGGTCCGCTCACCCATCGCGCCTCCCTTTCGGTGTGCTCCACCCACGCTAAAACCTGACGTTGCGTTGGTTTCAAGCGTGAGCCCGGTCACAAATTCCCGATCGCGACCTGATACTTTTCTGCTATGACAGTCGATTGGGTGTCGACAGGTGGCACGCCGGGGAGCGCGCGAGCCAAACCGCCGGCCTGGCTGCGAGCCCGGATGGCGCCCGCCGGCGGCCGGCGAAATAACGAAAACGCCCGCCGCCCCGAATGATTCGAGACGGCGGGCGTCGGCCCGGTGACCTTGCGCAGCCCGGGCTCAGCGGGTGCTGTGGGCGCCCAGCGCGGCGCTGAAGATCGCGGCGCGGGCGCGCGTGGACCGCAGATTGGCCCGCTCCTGAGCGGTCAACGCCGAGCGGGAACGCTCTGCGAGGACCGAGAGCACGGTCAGCGGGTTACGAGAGAAGTTGATGAAAGCCATGACAGCCCTCCTTCCGGAGTTGCGCCGGCGCAATACCGATTGCACAAAACCTCGCGGGTTGCGAGGTACAGATCGGCAATTATGGCCCACCAGCGACCTTTTGGTCAAGTTCTGTTCACCTTCCGTTCACCTTAGGAGAACTATGCCGGATACGAGCTCTGTGGGATTGCCGCCCTTGACTCTTGGGGATGGCGAACGGGACGCGCTGCGTGAACTGGCGCGGTTCCCGCTCCTGGATGCCATCTACGGGCGGCGCTCCCGGCGCTTTCCGCTGGGCGGGAGTATCCCGGCGGGCCCGCTGGCGTTCACCAGCAAGCACGCGCCGCGCGCGCTGAGCGAGCTGGAGCGGGCGGTGGTGCTCAATACCGTCACAGGCTGGACCGGCTGGCATTTCGGGATCAGCCACCATCCCGGATACGCGCCCGCGTGGCCCAACTACAGCGGGTCGGCGACGGGACGAACCTTCGCCTCGGCGGCCGGATTCCACACCAGCGAGTTCTTCTTCACCGACGACTCCGGGACCTACTTCCTGCCGACCCGCGACGCCCCGCCGACGGCGACCTACGCCGAGGGCGACGGTGCGGCCGAGGCCCAGCTGAACGCGCTGCTGGCGCGGGTTATCCGGTTGTCGGACAAGCGCATTCACATTCCGCGCGAGGAGCCGTACCTGGAGGGCCACAACACCTGGATCGCCAATCACCCCGGCTCACTGCTGGTGATTCCGGTCGCGGATGTGGCCCAGCAGCTGCTGGCCAATATCGGGTTCTTCGTCCAGAACGGGTTCGCGCTGTACGACGACATCAACAAGCGGGAGATCCCGGGCGTCGAAAAGTACCGGGACCGTTTGCGGTTCACCGATCCGATTCCGCTCAGCTTCGTCGAGCAGTACTCGCTGACCGAGGCCACCGCGGAACTCATGGCGGCGGTGGTGAACGGCCACCTGCTGCTCGGTGCGATGGGCCTGGGCGGGTGGGCCTTCGACGGCATCGACCGGCTCACCGTGCTGGGGGCGTCCGGCGATCCGGAAGTCCCCGGCCTCGGGTTCCGCTATGACGCGGATCCGGAGTGGCCGTTCCCCAATCCCACCGGGCTGCCCGGGGTGTTCGAGGCGTTCTGCCGTCCGCACCACGAGTCCTTGGCCGCCGCGGTGGAGGCGCTGGCCGAGCGCAAGTTCGGGCCGGGCGGGCCGTACCACCCGGCGACGCCGGGGCCCTTCGCCGACACCCCGGGCGTCCGTGGCGCCGCCGCGCCGTGGGACCGACGCTTCCGCGAATTCGTCGCTCTCCAAGCGACTTACATCGACGAGACGTTCGGGAAGTTCCCGGGCACGGTGCCCACGGTCTGGATCATGAACTACCTCCAGGCCCAGCACATCGACCTGGACTTCTACGACACGCTGCTCACAGACACCGCCTACCTGTCCACCCACCGCAACCATGACGGCGTCTGGCACGGCTCACGCTGAGGCGCGCCGACCTTCCGCATCGGCGCGCAGTCCTACCGCGTTCGCGAGCCGGCGGTGCGACTCCAGGCGCGCGGTGCGGTCGTAAGTGCTGGTGTGGACCAGGAATTCGTCGGCCCCGGTGCGGCGCACCAGGCGGTCGAGGTCGGCGAGGACCTCGGATTCGGTGCCGTGGATGTGGCCGCGCAGGGCTTCCTCGAACAGCTCGCGCTGGCGATCGGTCATGGGTTCGCGCTCGATGAGCTCGGGCCCTCCGCGGGCCAGGCATGCACGCCCTGGCGGCCACCCGCGAAATAGGCCAGCAGCTCGGACAATTGGGTGTCGAAGTCCTCGGCGTCGCGCCGGTCGTGGCCGAGGGCGCGGCGCACGCCGCCGGTGAAGCCGACCGAGCGGCCCAGGCCCATATCGATACGGCCGGGATACAGCGATTCCAGGACACCGAACTGTTCGGCGACGATCAGCGGCTGATGGTTGGGCAGCATGACGCCGCCGGTGCCGACGCGGATGCGGGAGGTGGCTGCGGCGATGGCTGCGGCCAGGACCGTCGGCGCGGACCCGGCCACGCCGGGCACGCTGTGGTGTTCGGAGACCCAGAAGCGGTGGTAGCCCCACTCCTCGGCGAGCCGGGCGAACTCGACGGTCTCGCGCAGGGCCTCCGGGTGCGGTTGGTCCACGCGCACCCGGGAGCGGTCCAGGATGGAGAAGCGGATCGCCCGCGGTGCCGCAGTCATGGTCAGTGCCAACGCAGAGGGCGGGCTTTGATTCCGGGCGCGCGATCCGGGTCACAGCGGCGGCGGTGGAAGGAAGCCGGTGGCGACGTAGTAGTCGAGGTAGCGCTTCAGGGTCACCCGGTCGGCGCCGGGACAGGCGGAGTCCGGATTGCTCGGGGCCCCGGTCACCTCGGCCGAATAGTTGACGGTGAGCGCGGCCGCCCGCGCCAGCAGGTCGTCGGCTCCGGGTTGTTCGGCCGCGGTCAGCAGCGCGGTCGCGAATTCGGCCGGGTCGACGAGGTCGATCCGATAGCCCCGGCTCAGCAGTTCGTCGCGAATGGCCTTCAGGGACAGGGTCCTTCCCGGCAGCAAGCCGACGGTGCGGGGCCCCGAGGGCTCGGCTGCTGCGCCGACGATGGCCGCGGCCGCCTGGTCGACGGGCAGCATGGCGACCTCGGCGTCCGGTAGCTCGGGTGCGAGGCCGAGGACCAGCATGGCGCGCAGCATGGTCCACCAGGCGTCGTCGGTGGCGGCGGCGCCGGTGCGGGAATCGCCGGTGATCAGGCCGGGACGGTAGACGCGAGCGGGCAGGCCGCGGTCGGCGGCGGTTCGGACGAGGTGTTCGGCAACCCATTTCGTAGCGACGTAGCCCGGCAGACCGTGCGGGAGCGAGGCGTCGGTGACCGAGGCGGTCGAAACGTAGTGGACCGGCTTGCAACGACCCGTGGTGGCCAGCCGCAGAACCTCCACCGTGCCGCCGACGTTGGCGTCGCGCATGCGGGCATACGGCTCGAGGTGGTTGACCAGGGCGGCGTTGTGGTAGATCACGTCGATCCGCAGGGTCAGTTCGGTGAACTCCGCCGGGGTCAGGCCGAGCCGGGGTCGGGCGAGATCGCCGGGGACAGCGACGATTCGATGGATATCGGCGGAGATGTCGATGCCGAAGCGGGTGGCGTTCGCGGAGATCCGGTCGCGTGCGGCGGAGGCATCGCGGGCCCGTGTCAGGCAGTGGATGGTGGCGGAGGTTCGGTCGAGCAGCTCCCGCAGCAGGAAGACGCCGAGGAATCCTGTTGCGCCGGTGAGCAGAATGGCGGCGGGCTCGCCGGGGCGCGGCACGGGGAGGCCCGCGGCGGTGATCTCCGGAGCCAGGGAGGTGTCGGCCGACGGGTCGGGTTCCTCGCCGGTCGGCGCCGAGCCCGACCGCAGCGCGGCGGCGAGTTCCCGGACCTGTGGATGGGCGAAGAGGTGAGTGAGCGGCACGGGAAGGCCGAGCCGGTCGGCCAGAGCGGCGCGAACCCGGATGGCGGACAGAGAGTTTCCACCCAGGGCGAAGAAGTCGTCCTCGCGGCCGACCCGATCGATGCCCAGTTCCGCACTGAGCACATCCGCAATGGCCAGTTCTTCGGGTGTCTCGGGCGCACGGTATTCCCGCACCGGGAGTTCGGGATCGGGCAGCGCGGACCGGTCCAGTTTGCCCGTCGGTCCGAGCGGGAAGGCTTCCACCACGGTCAGCTGGGCCGGAATCAGGTAACCGGGCAGCCGCGTTCGGGCTGTCGCCAGCACGTCGGCAAGGTCGGGGTCGACCTCACCGGTGCGCAGGTATCCCACCAGCCGGTCACGGCGGATCGCCACAACGGCCTCGGCGACGGCGGGGTGCGCGCGCAGTGCGGCCTCCACCTCACCGGGTTCGATGCGCAGGCCGTGCAGCGCGAGCTGGAAGTCCGTGCGGCCCAGGTATTCCAGGCCACCGTGATGGGTACGCCGGACCAGGTCGCCGGTCCGGTACATGCGCTCCCCCACGGCGGTGAAGGGATCGGCTACGAAGTGATCCGCCGTGGTGCCGGCCTGTCCGAGGTAACCACGAGCGAGTTGAGCACCCGCGACGTAGAGCTCCCCGGGCGTGCCCACGGGCACGGGGTGCAGCCGGGAATCGAGGACGTAGGCGCGTGAATTCCAGTGCGGCGCACCGATGGACACCGGTGCGTCGCCCAAGTTCGTGACCTCGACGCCGGTCACGGAGATGGTGGCCTCGGTGGGCCCGTACAGGTTGTGCAGCCGGGCCGGTCCGGCCGCGGTGAAGCGCGCGATCAGCTCGGCGGGCAGGGCTTCACCACCGGCCCACACCACACGCAGTGCCGCGAAGGCTCCCGCGGGAGCATGGTCGAGCAGCGCGCGCAGCAGGGACGGCACGGCGAGGAAGGCCGACACCCGGTGGCGGGCCATGAGATCGGCCAGGTGCTCGGGATCGGTGCGGCCCGGACCCGACGGGATCACCAGGTGTGCGCCCACGGCAAGCGGGACAGTGGCACCGATCAGAGACGCGTCGAAGGTGGCGGGCACCAATTGGAGATAGGTATCGCGTTCGGTCAGCCGGTATTCGGCGGTGAAGAACGCGATGTAGCCGGTGAGGGCAGCATGCGAGACGCCGACGGCCTTGGGGCGGCCGGTGGACCCGGATGTGAAGATCACATAGGCGAGGTCCTGATCGCGCAGCGGCCGCAACCGGTCGGCGTCGGCCACCGGATCGGCGGAGAACTCGGACAGTTCAGCGGGATTCAGGAGATCGGCGGTCACCGTGCACACGGGCGCGGCCGCGACCAGCATGGCCTCGATCCGGTCGGCGGGCTGGCCCGGGTCGATCGGCATGAACGCACCACCGGCCTGCACGATGGCATAGAGGCATACCACCAGATCGGGGCCGGGATCCAGCGCCGCGCCGACCCTGGCACCGGGACCGACGCCCAGCCCGATCAGCTTGCGTGCCAGCCGATTCGATCGCTCGGCGAGCTCACGGTAGGTCAGTGCCACGCCGTCTCCGGTCACCGCAATCGCGTCGGGTGTCCGGTGGGCCTGGTCCGTGAACGCGTCGAACATGAACCTGTGTGGCACTGCGTGATTCGGCCCGGCCGTCGCGAAGGTCGCGAGTTCGGCGGCCTCGGTGAGGGGCAGGTCCCCGACCGACCGCTCCGGGTCGGCGGCCGCCGCGGCGAGCAGCCCGGTCAGCCGCCGGCCGAGCCGGGCGATGGTCGGATCGTCGAACAGATCGACGGCATACCGCCACGAACAGTTCAGTCCCGCAGCGCCTTCGGCATCGCGCTGCGGAACGACGGTCAGTTGCAGATCGACGGGCGAGAAGGTCTCACCGAGATCGGCCGCGGTGACCGTCAGCCCGGGCAGCCGCAGCGCCTGACCGCCGAACTCCTGGAAGGACAGGGCCACCTGGAACAGCGGGTGATGCGCCCGGCTGCGCGGCGGGTCCAGGTCGGCCACCAGCCGCTCGAAGGGCAGTTCGGCATGGGCGAGGGCGGCCAGGTCGATGTCGCGTACCCGGTCGAGCAGGCGGGCGAAGCTCTCCGCCGGGTCGATGCGGGTGCGCAGGACCAGGGTATTGACGAACATGCCGACCACATCGTCGAGTTCGGGTTCGCCGCGGCCCGCGACCGGCGCGCCCACCGCCACATCCGTGGTCCCGGCCAGCCGGGCCAGCACGACCGCCAGCGCCGCGTGCAGCAGCATGAACACCGAGACGCCGCGCGCACGGGCCAGTTGCTCCAGCGCCCGGTGCAGGGTGGCGTCCACCCGGAAGTGCTGGGCCGCACCGCGATGCGACGCCACCGGCGGGCGCGGGCGATCGGTGGGCAGGTCCAGCAGTGGGGGCAGGCCCGCCAGCGCCTCGCGCCAGTACCGCAGTCGAGTCGCCAGCAGTGAGCCGGGATCCGATGCCGCGCCCAGCAATTCGCGCTGCCAGATCGCGTAGTCGGCGTACTGCACGCGCAGTGGCGGCCAGTCGGGGGCCGTGCCGCGGGTGCGGGCGGTGTAGGCGGTCATGAGGTCGCGGGTCAGCGGGACCATGGAGAAGCCGTCCGCGGACAGATGGTGGATCACGACGGCCAGCACATGCTCGTGCTCGGCGATCCGGAACAGCCGCACACGCACCGGGACCTCGGCGGTGACGTCGAATCCTTTGCCCGCCAACGCGATCAGCTGCGGCCGCACCCCGGACTCCGCGATATCGACCGGCGCCAGATCCCACCGGACCGCGGTGGCGGGCCGGATGTCCTGATAACCGGTGCCGTGGTGCTCGGGATAGCTCGTCCGCAGCGCCTGGTGCCGGTCGAGCAGATCACGCACGGCGAGTTCCAGCGCCGCCGTGTCGAGTTCGCCGGACAGGCGCAGTGCGAACGGGATGTTGTAGGCCGCCGATCCCGGTTCCAGGCGCGCCAGGAACCACAGGCGCTGCTGTGCCGGCGACAGCGGCGCCCGGGTCGCGCGCTGCGACCGCGCGGTCAGCGGTGGCCGGTCGCCGGCGTCGAGCCCGTCGACGGCGGCCGCCAGCTCGGCCACCGTCGAATGCTCGAAGATCAACTGCACGGGCACCCGGGTGCCCCGATCCGCACCCAGGCGTCCGGCCAATCGGATGGCGAGCAGGGAGTTTCCGCCGAGCTCGAAGAAGTCGTCGGCCGCGCCGATCCGGCCCACCCCGAGCAGTTCCGTGAAGGCGGCGGCCACGGCACGCTCGGTGGCGGTCGACGACGGCCGGTACGGGCGCGTGGCGACGGTGGGCTCGGGCAGGGCGGCCCGATCCAGCTTGCCGGACGGAGTCAGCGGAACGGCGTCGATCACGGTGAGGGCGGCCGGGACGGCGTGACGTGGAAGCTGTTGCCGCGCATACTCGGCCAGGCTCGCGGTATCCACGACCGCGTCCGATGCGGGCACCACGTACGACACCACACCATCGGCCCCGCTGCGCAGGCGACGCACGAGAGTGATTGCGAAGGCCACGGATTCGTGTGCTGACAGGACGGCGTCGATCTCATCGAGCTCCACCCGGATGCCCCGGAGCTGCACCTGCGAATCGTTGCGGCCCAGGTATTGCAGCACCGGGACACCGGCACGGCCGCTGATCCACCGCACGACATCACCGGTCCGATAGAGGCGCTCCCCCTTGCCATTCGGATGCGCCACGAAGCGGGCGGCGGTCAGCCCGGGACGCTCGTGATACCCGCGTGCCAGGCCCGGCCCGGCCAGGTACAGCTCACCGGCCACCGCCGTCGGCACCGGCCGGAGCCGGGCGTCCAGGACGAGCGCGGTCACCCCGGCGATCGGTCCACCGATATCGACGGTGTCCGCGGTGGTCAGCGCGGTGCTGATGGTCGCGGCGACGGTGGTTTCGGTCGGGCCGTAGAGATTGAAGAAGGACCGTCCCGGCGACCAGCGTGCGACCAGGTCCGGCGGGCACTCCTCGCCGCCCGCGACCACCACCGCCAGGTCGGGCAGCCCGCTCGCCTCCAGGCCCGCCAGGGCGGCCGGGGTCAGGAAGGCGTGCGTCACCCGCTCGGCGCGCAGCAGGTCCGCGAGTTCGCCACCGCCGTAGCAGTCCGCGGGCGCGAGCACCATGGTCGCGCCGGCTCCGACCGCCAGCAGCAGTTCGAGCACGGCGGCGTCGAAGCTCGGGGAGGCGAAGTGCAGGGTGCGGGACTCGGCGGTGACGGCGAAGCGGCGGGACTGCTCGGCGCAGAGCCCGGCGAGGCCGGAATGCGTGACGGCCACGCCTTTCGGGGCCCCGGTCGAGCCGGAGGTGTAGATGACATACGCGATGTCCCCGCCGTGCAGGCGGCGGGTGCGTTCGGTGAAGTGCAGGGATTCCGCCGAGGCGTCGGCCACGAGCGTGGCGCAGTCGGGCGCGTCGAGTTCGAGCCAGTCGAGGGCAGCGCCGAGCCGGTCGCGGAGTGCGCCCAGGGTGAGCCCGCAACGCGCGCCCGCGTCGGCGAGCATGTGCGCCACGCGATCCGGCGGATAGCCGGGGTCGACCGGCACGAAGGCCGCCCCCGATTTGGCCACCGCCCAGACCGCGACCACCGCCTCGGGCGAACGCGGCAGCGCCAGCACCACCCGGTCGCCCGGACCCAGCCCCCGAGCCACCAGCACCCGCGCCAGGCGGGTGGATCGCTCGTCGAGCTCGGCATAGGTCAGCGACTGCGCGCCCGCGCGCAGTGCGATCCCGGACGGATCAGCCTCCGCCGCCGCGGCCAGCAGCTGGGGCAGCAGTCGGATCCGTGGGTGGCGGCGGCCATGCGGGTTTCTCGCCCGGCCCACCGCAGAAACATCGGCGCGCACCGGTCCCTACTCTCAGCCTCGATTCGCCTTCCCACACGAGCGAACTGAATACCGCGTTCCGGGCCGGTCGGCAACACTTACGGGTGTCGCGGAGCCGACATTCCGGGCACGCCGCGGTCAGGCGGACAGCAGGCCGAGGTCACGGCGACCGGAACCGACCACCGGGGTGGGGTCGGTGGCGAGGACCCGGTGCAGCAGTTCGTGATAGACGTCGCGGAAGTCGACGGTCACCTTCAGGTCGCCATTGTCGAGGTCGGTGAGGCTGGGCTCGTCGCCGTGAAAGCCGCCCGCCACCGGCGTCCCGGCCAGGAAGACGGGTCCGGCGGTGCCGTGATCGGTGCCCTGTGAAGCATTGGCGGCCACCCGGCGGCCGAACTCGCTGTAGGCCATCAGCACCACATCGCGGCCGCGCGGATGCGTGGAGAGGTCCTTCAGGAAGGCGGTGACCGCCTCGTCCAGGCGGCCCAGCAATTGCTCCTGGGTGTGCCGTTCGTCGGCGTGGGTGTCGAAGCCGCCCAGGCTGACCGAGTAGACGCGGGTGGGGACACCGGCCTTGACGCACTGGGAGACCAGGTCCAGCTGGGCGGTCAGCGGGTTCGCGGGCGTCTTCCCGGGCGACCTCAGGGACGAAAAGGTCTGCCGGACAGTCTGTTCGGCCTGGTATCCGGTGCAGACCCGGGCCCGCGCCGGGCTGTCGGAGGCGTCGGCGGCGGCCAGGCCGGACAGCGCCGCCGCGAGATCGTCGGACAGCGGCGCGGACGCTGGATCCAGCGCTGCGGCAGTGTGTTTCGCACCCAGGGCCAGCTGGGGCAGGACGGGCCCGATATTGACCGCGCGGACCGGATCGTCACCCGTCGCGTCCAGCCAGCGGCCGATCCATCCGGTCTGCACCGGCTCGTCGGGTGAGGCCGTCTGCCAGATGTCCATGGAACGGAAGTGGCTGTGGTCGGGTGCGGGATACCCGACCCCGCGCACAATGGCCAGGGTGCGGTCACGCCACAGGCCAAACAGGCCCTTCAAGGCCGGGTTGAGGCCCAGTTGGTCATCCAGGTGCAGGACTTCCTCGGGGCGGTAGGACAGCTCGGGACGGGCGTCGTGATAGGCGTTGTCCGCGTAGGGAATCACCGTGCTGATGCCGTCATTGCCGCCGTAGAGGGTGAGCACCACCAGGATTCCGGAACCGGCGGCCAGCGGGGTGGTGACGGCGCGCTGCTGCAGCTGGTCCCAGGTGATCACGGAGGCGCCGGCCACGCCGAGCGCGCCCAGCACGCCGGTGCCGACCAGGAACTGTCTGCGACTGAATTGCGGCATGGTGGTGTGGCTTTCAGCTGGTGAGGTATTCGGGCGTATTGATGGCGAGCGCGGCCAGCCGGGGCGGCTGATCGACGGCGGTCGCGAGCACGGCGGCGCTGCGGTCGGACCAGGAGCCGACGCCGAGCAGGTAGGCGGTCGCGTCCAGGCGGTCGCCCCGGCCCGCCCGCGTGATCGGCGACAGGTCGGCCTGCTTCATCAGATCCAGTGCCGCCGTGAGCCGTATCTGCGCGGCGGCACTCGACATCCAGCCCTGCCCGCGCGGCCAGCCGCCGACGGTGGGCGGATAGAAGGGCAGCTGGCCGAGTTTGCGCAGCGTCCCGGCGAGGGCGCGGGCATCGGCGTCCGCGGTCAGCGGGATCCGGAACGCCCGCACGGCGGCGATCAGCCATTCCACCGGCCCGTGGACGACGGTGTCGCGGGCAGTGGTGAATTCGGGATCGGTGCAGACGGCGGTCACCAGGGCGGACAGGTCCCGGCCGGGGCCGTAGGCGGCGGTGAGGCGGTTCAGGGCGGCATCGGAGGGGGGATCGTCGGAGGCCAGCTGCTGCCACAGTCGCCCGGCCACGAAGCGTGGGGACTCCGGGCGGGCGAGCACGGTATCGCAGAACGACCGGGCGTCCAGCGCACCCGTCACGCCCAGTACGGTTTTCGCGCCGGTGTCATGACGCTCGACATCGAAGGTGGCCGCACCGCCGGTGATGGTCCAGCCGGTCAGCGCCCGGGCCCCCTCACGGACATCGGTCTCGGTGTACCCATTGCCGTGGCCGAGCGCGAAGAGCTCCATGAACTCGCGGGACAGGTTCTCGTTGGGCGCCTTCGCGGTATTGGCGACACCGTCGAGCCAGCGCAGCATGGCCGGATCGGTGAGCATGGCGTAGGCGAGAGCGGCGAAGTCACCCGCGCCGCCGGCCCGCAGCGTCCGGTTCTGCGCGGCCATCTCGGCGGCATTGCGCACCTTGGTGGCCGAGGTGGCGAAGTGGTTGTGCCACAGCAGGGTCAGTTTCTCCCGGACCGGGACCCGGACGGCCGCCATGCGCCGCAGCCACCACCAGGTCAGCGTGTCCAGCTGACCGGTGATCTGCGCCTGGTACTGCTTGCGGGCCTCGGTCGTCGCGCCCTTGCCGAGCGGGGTGGGCGGAACCAGCTCCGGCATGGGGGTGGCCCGCGCGCCCGGATCGGCCTCGGGGTCGGCGGTCAGCGCGGCGCGCAGGTAGCCCGCCACATCCGGGACCGCGTCGATCTCGGACCCCGTCGCCCCGAACCCGGTCCGGCGCAGCACCCGCGCGGTACGCATCCACTCCGCAGACTTGCCCATGTCCCCGAGTATCGAGCGCCCGCGCGCCCGCTCAGCGGGCCCGGCGCGGAGTTTCAGGCAATCTTCAGTCCCCGACCGGCCCGCGAACCGCGTGCAGCAGCGGCGCGCGCCCCCTCCCCGGCGGCAGATCGGCCAGCGGTTCGCCGAGGTACTCCTCGAACAATCCCGACAGCGACCGCAACTCGACCGTATCGAAACCCACTGAGCGCAGCAGGTTCTCGATCTCCTCCGGTTCGAAGTAGCTCAGCCACGGCTCGTTCAGCGCCGCGATCCGCGCGGCCCGCGCCCGCACCTCCGCGCGCTCCTCGTCCGTGTTCCCCCCGCTCAGGTAGTCGAGCACCACATGCGCCGGCTGCCCCTGACCCGCGATGAACCGCAGGGTCTCCTCGATGGCGGCCCGGGTCAGGTACATGACCACACCGAGCCAGACGAACACCGCCGACCGCTCCCGATCGAACCCGGCGGCAGCCAATCCCCCTGCCAGCGTGCCGGTTTCGAAATCCACCGGAACAAAGGTGAGCGACTCCGGAATCTCGATCCCGGCCTGCGCGAGCATCTCACGCTTCCACTCCTGCGTGTCCGGATGGTCGACCTCGAACACCCGCAGACCGGGATACGGATTCCGATATCCGAACGTATCCAGCCCCGCCCCCAGAACCACCACCTGCGTGGTCCCGTCGGCCACCGCAGCGGCCACCACATCCTCGGCGAACCGAGCCCGCGCCGCCAGGAAATACCGCCGCACCCGCTGCCGCGGATCGTTCCCGCCCGGCCGATCCAGGGTCGCGGTATCCAGATCCCCGATCCGATCCGCCGTCATCCCCAGGATCCGCGCCGCCAGCGGATCGGTGAACACCCGAGGCTCCCCCGAAAGCTGGTGATGGGCCCGCGCATACGCGGTAGCCAACGCCGTCCTACTCGCCCTACCCGTCTCCATGGGCTCAGCCTAGAGCCGTCCCCGGCCGTCGGAACTATGACAAACAACTCGCCTAGTCTTCGGCTGTGGACGTATTGAGCCCGAAGGCGCTGTTGTTCGACGTACAGGGGACCGCTACCGATTTCCATTCGACCATCCGGCGGGCGGCCGAGGCCGCGCTCGCGGCTGAGCAGCCGGGAGAGGACTGGGGCGCGTTCGTGAACGAGTGGCGGGCCGCGTATTTCGCGGCGACGTCGCAGCGGCCGGAGCAGGGGCGCTGGGTGAGCGTGGCCTCGGTGTACCGGAAGACGCTGGACCCGTTGCTCGAGACGAGGGGGATCTCGATCGGGGTGCCGGAGCGGGACGAGCTGGCCCGGGCCTGGGCTCGGCTCGACCCGTGGCCGGATACGGTGGCGGGGCTGCGGCGGTTGCGGGGACGGTTCACGCTGGCGACGCTGTCGAATGCGGATGTCAGTGCCGTGGTGGAGATTTCGCGGCACGGGGAGCTGCCGTGGCATGCCGTGTTCGCGGCGGAGATGGCCGGGGTGTTCAAGCCGGATCCGCGGACCTACCGGCTCGCGGCGCGGTATCTGGGGCTGGAACCCGCCGAGATCATGATGGTGGCCAGCCACAAGTACGACATCCGGGCGGCCGGCGAGCTCGGATTCCGGACGGCGTTCGTCACGCGCCCCCTGGAGTACGGCGATCCCGAGCTCGGCGATGCGGAGTTCTCGGATGAATTCGATATCAATGCCGTGGATTTCCTCGACCTGGCCGATCAGCTCGGCTGCTGAGGGCACCCCGGTCTCCTACAGTGGCAAGTGGGCGTCTCGATACGGGAGGATCGGCCTTGTCCACAACGCTTGTGAAGGGTCAGAACGGACCGCTCACCGCGCCGGAGGTGGTGGTTTCCGTCCGGGTCGCGGCGGCCGCCGCGCTGTCCGCGCTGCTGGTGACCGAGCACGGGAAGGTGCGCTCGGACGCGGATTTCGTGTTCTACAACCAGCCGGCCGGGCCCGGGGTGCGGCTGCGGAACGGTGAGGCGGGGCAGCCCGCCGAACTGTCGGTGGCGCTGACCCAGGTGCCCGCCGACATCACCCAGATCCGGGCGGTGATCACGCTCGACGAGGCCGGGTCCACCTTCGGCCGCATCGCGCCGCCGATCGCGCTGGTCTCCGATGAGCACGGGAACTCGCTGTACGAGTACAAGATCGAGGATCTGCAGAGCGAATCGATCGTGATCGCGGTCGAGCTGTACCGGCGCTACGGCACCTGGAAGGTGCGCGCGGTCGGCCAGGGCTATGCGGGCGGCTTCGCGGCCCTGGTCACCGACCACGGGGTCACCGTCGAGGAAGCGCCGCCCGCCGAGAACCGCACCGCTCCCCCGCCCCCGCCGCCCTCCCCCACGGCCTACCCGCCGCCGGTCGAGCCGACCTATGTCACGCCGAACTCGCCGTATCCCACTCAGCCGCCGCCGAACTCGCCGTACAGCACTCAACCGCCGCCTGCACCGTATCCCGCTCAGCCCCAGCAGAATTCGGCCTATCAGGTCCCGCCGCCCCCGAACCCCGCGCCACCGGCCGGTGACGGCGGGCTCGCACGCGGGCGACCGGTGAATCTGTCCAAGGGCCAGCGCGTCACCCTGCGCAAGGACGGCGGTGTCGCGCTGACCCGGATTCGGATGGGGCTCGGCTGGGATCCCGCCCGGCAGGGCGGTCTGTTCGGGCGGCGACCGGTGAACATCGACCTGGACGCCTGGGTGGCCATGTTCGCCGACCGGCACCTGGTGGACGTGGCCTACTACGGGCAGCTGACGTCCAAGGACGGCTCCATCCGGCATTCGGGCGACAACCTGACCGGTGAGGGCGCCGCCGGAGACGACGAGGTGATCCTGGTCGACCTGAGCCGGGTGCCACGCCAGGTGAACACGCTGCTGTTCATTGTCACCTCGTATCAGGGACACACCTTCGAGCAGGTCAGCAATGCCTACTGCCGGCTGGTGGACGACACCACGCAGGCCGAGCTGGCCCGGTACGCGCTGGCGGGTGGCATGCCGTTCACGGCGATCGCCATGGCCAAGGTGTTCCGCGCGAACGGCGAGTGGGCGCTGCAGGCCATCGGAGAGGGCTTCCAGGCCAAGCATCCGGGCGAGGCCGTCCCGCAGCTGGGCCGGTTCATCACCGTCTCCTGAGAGCACAACGCCCGACGGAAACGGGGCGCGCCCGGATCGGACGCGCCCCGCCCACGAACCGAACCGGGAATCAGGCGCCGTAACGGAGCACCACGAAGTTGTCGCCCTGCGCGGAATCCTTGGTGGTCCCTGCTACCACGATCCCGCCATTCGCCTGCAGCGCCACGGCATTCCCATGATCGGCCGCCGTCCCGAGGTCGGTGCTCACCTTCCCGTTCGCACCGAAGCCGCTGTCGGGCTTGCCGTCGGAGGTGTAGCGGGCCAGCGCGATATTGTCCCCGGTGCCGGTCCCGCTGCTGGTGCCGACCGCGATGATCGTGCCGTCGTGAGCCAGCGCGACCGCGGCCGCCACATCGGACTTGCCGCCGAAGTCCGTGGTGGCCTTGCCATCGGCACCGAAACCACTGTCCGGCTTGCCATCCGGCGTGTACCGCACCACCAGGAAGTTGTCGCCCTGCACCGGATCCTTGGTGCTGCCCACCACCACGATCTTGCCGTCGGACTGCACCGCCACCGCATTGCCGTGATCCGCGGCGGTGCCCAGATCGGAGCTCACCTGACCGTTGACGCCGAACCCGGGGTCCGGCTTGCCGTCGGAGGTGTAGCGCGCGACCGCGATATTGTCACCGGTGGTGGTGCCGCTGCTGGTCCCGGCGACCACGATCTTGCCATCCGATTCCACGACAACGGATTTCGCGATATCCGACCTGCCACCGAAATCGGTCGATACCTTGCCGTCGGTGCCGAATCCGCTGTCCAGCTTGCCATCCGGCGTATACCGCAGCACCACGAAGTTGTCGCCCTGCACCTGGTCCCGCGTGCTGCCGGCCACCACGATCTTGCCGTCGGACTGCACCGCCACCGCATTGCCGTGATCGGCCGCGGTGCCCAGGTCGGCGCTCACCTGGCCGTTGACGCCGAAACCGTTGTCCAGCTTGCCATCCGTGGTGTAGCGGGCGACGGCGATATTGTCCCCGGTGGCGGTACCGTGGCTGGTGCCCACCGCGACGATCTTGCCGTCGGCCTGGAGCGCGACCGCGCTCGCCACGTCCGATTTGCCGCCGAAGTCGGTGACCACCTTGCCGCCGTTGCCGAAGGCGCTGTCCAGCTTGCCGTCCGCGGAGTACCGGACCACCGCGAAGTTGTCGCCCTGGGCCGGATCCTGGGTGCTGCCGGCGACGACGATCTTGCCATCGGGCTGCACCACAACGGCATTCGCGTGATCGGCCTGCGACCCTAGATCCGTGGTGACCTTGCCGCCGTCACCGAACCCGGTGTCCAGCGTGCCCGCGGCCACCGAACTGCCCTGCGCGCCCGTGCAGGCGGTGATGACGAGGCCGACGATGGCCAGGAAGACCAGTAGCAGCAGGGATTTCGGTGTGACTCCGAACCGTCGTGACGTACGCAACATGTGAGCTACCTCGTTTCAGCAATGGAAGGGGGTAGAGCAACACAGATTGGAACCACGAAAACTACGACAGTATGGCCGGTATCAGGATCCGGCCGGACCCGGATGAACCTGTTCACCCGCGGCACACCGGCGACTCGCCGGAAAACTCGGCCGGGCGAACCGGCCGAGGTCCGGAACTCAGAGGAACTTACCGACCTGTGACGCCGCCTCCACCGGATGTCCGGCCTGGATCGGATGACCGAGCGCCTGCACCTTCCAGATGCCGTCCTCGCGGTGCACTTTCGCCACCACCATCCCGGTGTGCGGGCCGCCCGAGCTCAGGTTGGACCGGGTGAGCTCGGCGCTGTTGGTGCCGTCGATCAAGCGCCAGAAGGCATTGCGCACCCGCTCGAAGGTGTGCCCCGCGTAGGAGGTGATGACGAAGACGATGGCGGTGACGTGCGAGCCGACCCGGGTCAGGTCGACCGTGATGACCTCGTCGTCGCCCTTGCCCTCACCGGTGAGGTTGTCGCCGGAGTGCCGGATGGCACCGTCCTTGGTCACCAGCTGGCCGTAGTACGCGGCGTCCACCAGATCGTGCCCGGCGTAGACCAGGGCCGAGGCGTCCAGATCGATCTCGACCGGTCGCGAACCCCACTTGTGCTGCACATGGACGGGATCCCAGCCCAGCCCCATCTTGACGAAGCTCAGGTCGGCGCCCTGCCGCCGCAGCGCGACGGTGTCGCCGACCCGCAGCACCGGCGCGATGACGGGCGCGGCCGAGCGCGCCGGCTGCGGCGAGGTGCTGATCGACACGCCGTGATCGGCGAGCAGTGCCGCGAAGCCGCCGGGATGGCCGAAGCCGACGGCCCGGGCATACCAGCCGTCGGCGCCGCGGTCCAGATCCACCGCCGCCACCGCCGACTCGTTGCCGAGGCCATCGATCACGTACTCGTACAACGGGATTCCGCGTTCATCGGCGATGCCGATGTGCGGTGCGGGATAGTCGCCGAGGCGGCCGTCGCGGTCGTCCAGGGTGACCACGATGCGAATGTGCGCCACCCCCTGCGGTACCGACGCCAGGCTGACGGCGACGGCGTTCTGCCCGGGCACCAGCTGGATGCCGGGGCCCGCGGGTTGGTTGTAGAAGATCAGGTCGTTGTCGTCGCGGACGGCGCCCCGATCGGTGAGAAGCAGCGCGGCCAGATCGATACCCGCGCTGAAGTGCACCGTCACGGTGATATCCGCGACGCCCAGTTCACCGGTCTGCCCTTGGGTTAGAAGTGCGGCCACGCTCCCACTTTATGGGAACCATGGGTCACTCGGACGAAACGAAGCGATATCGCTTTTACGCGCGCGAACCTTAGGACATGTCACAGCGTCAGGCCATCCCCCGGTGAAACGTTTTATGCCACAACACGAATCGGTCGCATGATCAGTAACTTACGAGTACCCTACTGGACAGTAGCCTGCGGGGCTGCCGTTCAGTAGGGGACACGCAGGCACCACTGGACACCAGCAGACTGTCCGTCATCGGGGTCGGGCACCGACGGGCATGAAAATGTAAGGGACTGTTTTGGTTCAGTCGGATGCACCGGTCGTTCGCCGCGCCACCGAAGCCGACATCGAGGACATGGTCCGGGTGCTCGCCCTGGCCTTCGAGTCCGATGACCCGATCGAGGACTACGTCTTCCCCGATCCTGTGGTCCGCCGCCGGCGCGCGCCCGGCATGCTTCGCGTTCTGATCAAACACCGCTACCTGCCCGCCGACGGCACGCTGGTGGCGGAGGTGGACGACCGGATCGTCGGCGTGTCGCTGTGGATTCCGGACGGCTACCGCAATCCGGCATGGCGAGAAGCCATTTCGGGCCCCCAGCTGCTGTGGGCCATGGGCGTCGGCGCGACCAAGCGGGGCATCGAGGTGGATGCCGCCATCGCCCGCACCGCACCCGCCGAACCGCACAACTATCTGGTCTATCTGGGCGCGGAACCCCAGGCGCAGCGGGCGGGTGTGGGCCGCGCGCTACTGGCCCGGCTCACCGCCGAATCCGACGCGCACGGGCGCGCGCTGTGCGGAATCTGCAAGGACGAGAACGTCGCCTACTACGAGGCGATCAAATTCGAGCAGGTCGGCCGGACCCGAATCGGGAGTAGTGGTCCGGACATGAACTTCCTGCTGCGTCCGCCGACGCGCGTCAGCGCCGGCTGACGTCGGCAGCGGACGCCCGGATCGTGGATCACGACCCGGGCGGCTCCGCATCGCCTCGGGGGGGATCGCCAGGTTCGTTTCTGTTTTGCCGAGGAGACGTAGTGTCTGACATTGCCATTGTCGGAATCGGGTGCCGCTACGCCGGTGGTATCGATTCACCGGAATCGTTCTGGGACTTCATCATCAACAAGGGCGACGGGGTCGTGGAGATCCCGTCCGATCGGTGGGACTACCGCCGCTTCTACGACCCGGACAAGCGCACGCCGGGCCGCATGTACACCAAGCGCGCCGCCTTCATGACCGGCGATCCGTGGGCTTTCGACCCCGAGTTCTTCGGCATCTCACCGCGGGAGGCCGCCGCCATGGACCCCCAGCAGCGGCTGGTGCTCGAGGTCGCCTGGGAGGCACTGGACGACGCGGGCATCGCCGGTCGCGTCTCGGGCGCGCCGATCGGCGTCTACGTCGGGGCCTTCACCCTCGACCAGATGGGCACATCCCTGACCAATGCGACGCTGCCCTGGGTGGACATGCACACCCCGGCCGGCGCGTCGTACACCATGATCTCCAACCGGATCGCGTACGCGCTCAACATGATCGGCCCCGCCCTGACGGTGGACACCGCGTGCTCGTCGTCGCTGGTGGCCTTCCACCTGGCCTGCCAGGCGCTGGAGAACGGCGACTGCACCGTGGCGCTGGCCGGCGGCGTCACCCTGATGCTGCAGCCCGAGACGTTCGTGTCCATGTGCAAGGGCGGCTTCCTGGCCGCCGACGGCCGCAGCAAGCCCTTCGACGCGAGCGCGGACGGCTACGGGCGCGGCGAGGGCTCGGGCATGGTGGTCCTGAAGCGGCTCGACGACGCCGAGCGCGACGGGGACCGGATCTACGCGGTGGTCAAGGCGACCGGGTCCAATCAGGACGGGCGCACCACCGCCATCACCGTGCCCAATGCCGATCTGCAGGAGGCCCTGGCGAAGTCGGTGACCGAGCGGGCGGGCATCGCGCCGCACCAGGTCACCTACGTGGAGGCGCACGGGACCGGCACGCCGGTCGGCGATCCGCTCGAGCTGCGGGCCATCGGCCGCGCCTACGGACGGGTCGCGGAGCGCACCGGACCGCTGGGCGTGGGCTCGGTGAAGGCGCAGCTCGGGCACACCGAGGCGGCCTCCGGCATCGCCAGTGTCATCAAGTCGGCGCTGGCCATCATCCATCGCACGATCGCCCCGCAGGGCTGGCTCGACGAACCCAACCCCGACATCCCCTTCGAGGAGCTCGGCCTGGCGCTGCAACTGGAGGCCCAGCCGGTCGCACCGGAGACGCGAATGACCATCGCGGTCAACGGCTTCGGATACGGCGGCACCAACGCGCACGCCATCCTCCAGGAGCACATCCCGGCGGAGGCGCCCGCCCATGAGCCCGGACACCATGGAGTGCTGCCGATTTCGGCCCGCAACGACACGGCCGCTCGCGCCCTGGCACGCGGCTTCGCCGAACTGATCGCGGCGGGCGCCGACCCCGCCCGGCTGGCCGAGGCGGCCTGGACGCGCCGCCACCATCACCCCGTGCGCGCCGGCCTGACCTTCGGTGACGATGCCGAGCTGGTGCGGGCCCTGGTGGACTTCGCCGATGGCGAGGGCCGCACCGCCAAGGTGATCACCCGCAAGGTGCCCGAGCCGGTCTTCGTCTTCACCGGCATGGGACCGCAGTGGTGGGCCATGGGCCGCCAACTGCTTACCGCCGGTGGCACTTTCGCCGCCGCCGCCGAGCGGATCGACGCCGTGTTCCGGGAGATCTCGGGCTGGTCCATCGTCGAGAAACTGCTACGGCCCGAGGAGGAATCGCGGGTCACAACGACGGCGGTCGCCCAGCCCGCCAACTTCCTGATCCAGGTGGCGCTGGTCGCGCTGCTCGACGAGCTCGGCATCCGGCCCGCCGCCGTGGTCGGCCACAGTGTCGGCGAGGTGTCGGCCGCCTACGTCACCGGGATGCTCTCGCTGCGGGACGCGCTGCTGGTCAGCTACCACCGGGCGCGGTTGCAGGCCACCACGGCCGGTTCGGGCGGCATGCTCGCCATCGGCCTGCCACAGGCCGCGGCCCTGGAGCTGATCGAGGGCGACGAGCTGGTCAGCATCGCGGCGGTCAACAGCCCGAGCGCGGTGACCCTGGCCGGCCATGAGCAGCGGCTCGACGAGATCGCCGAATCCCTCACCGAGCAGGGCATTTTCGCGCGCCGACTACAGGTCGAGGTGCCCTACCACAGCTATCTGATGGACCCCATCCTCGACGAGCTGCGCACGGAGCTGGCCGATCTGACGCTCGCCGATCCGCGAATTCCCCTGTGGTCCACCGTGACCGGGACCCGCGTCGGCGCGGGCGACTGGGATGCCGAGTACTGGTGCGCGAATGTGCGGCAGCCGGTGCGCTTCGCCGACGCCGTCACCGAGCTGGTGGGCGCGGGCAGCCGGGTGTTCCTGGAGGTCGGCCCGCATCCGGTGCTGGGAGCCAACATTCGCGAGATCCTCATCGGTGCGGGCGAGACCGGCACCACCGTCGCCACCCTCAATCGCAAGCAGGCCGACGACGAGAGCGTCCGGCAGACCGTCGCGGGCCTCTACACCGCGGGCGTGCTCGATATCGACGCCCTCTTCGGCGCGGTCGTCACCCCGCACGTGGACCTGCCGCGCTATCCGTGGCAGCGCACCCGGCTGCGCGTCGAGCTGCTGGGCGTGCAACAGCTCAAGTACGGCACCCCCGACGGCTACCGCATGCTCGGCGATCCGATGCTCGAGGACCCGACCACGGCCTGGCGCATCCAGCTCAGCGTGGGCGATCTGCCGTGGCTGGCCGACCATGTGGTGGGCGGCTCCCGGATCCTGCCCGGCGCGGCCTATCTGGACGCGGCGCTGAGCGCGGCGGCGCTGCGCACCGAGTCCACCCGGGTGGCCGTCGAGGATGTCCGCTTCCTCGCGCCGCTGGTGGTGGACGAGGGCATGGCGCCGGTGGTGGAGCTGCACGTGGAGGAATCCACGCGGCGGTTCACGATTCGCTCCCGCGAGCCCGCGAGCATCAACTGGACCATCAATGCCACCGGCCGGCTGGTCGAGGGCGTGTACGAGCCGAGCAAGGCCGACCTGCCGGCGCTCGAGGAGATGCTCGCCATCGACCCGGACGCCTATTACACCGCCTTCGCCGCACGCGGCCTGGACTACGGCCCGGCCTTCCGCCGCGCCACCGAGCTGCGGGTGTCCGGCAATACCGTGGTCGCCACCCTGGACGGCGCCATCGCCCGCGACAGCGGCCACCTCGCCCACCCGGCCGTGGTCGACGCGGCCGTGCAGTGCTTCGGCGCGGTCCTCGCCACCGCGCCGAATGCCGAACGGGGCGCTCTGGTTCCGGTCGCGGTGGAGGGGGTGCGAGTGTTCGCACCCATCCCCGACCAGGTGACCGTGGTGGCGCGGCTGCACAGTGGTGACAATCTGACCTGCGACTACGACCTGCTCGACGCCGAGCGGAACGTGGTCATGCGGATCATCGGGCTGCGGCTGGGGGCCATCAACCCGGATCGCGGTGCGCTGCAACGGCTCACGGACTACTTCTACGAAGACCGCTGGGACATGCGGGAACCCGTGGACATCAGCGCGCTGCCGTCCCCCGAGACGGCGTACACCCTGGCCATCGACCTCGCCACCGAGGCCGGTCCGCGCGCCGGATTCATCGCGGGCACGACGGCACACGGTGAGGTGCTAGCGGTCGGCGATCCGACCCGCGAGGACCTGGAAGCCGCAGTGCGCGAACGGCTTCAGCAGATCGTGGCACTGAGCGGCGTCGAGCGCACGCACGTCGTCCTGGTGGCGGGTTCGGAATACACCGACCTGGACGCGCTCTGGACGCTGCGCCGGATCGCGGTGACGATCGAGGGCTTCCTCGAGGACTGGCTGCAGCAGCGCGGCGACGAGATCCCCATGACCGGTGACGGTTCCATCCACGTCTCCCTGGTCACCGAGCGCGCCTTCGCGCACCCGGACGAGGATGCCGCGCCCGACCCGGCCCACGCCGCCCTCGCCGGCGCCCGCCGGGTGCTGCTCAATGAGCAGTCGCGGCTGCGCTGGCGGCTGATCGACGTGAATCCCGAGGTGGCCGAGGCGGACCTGGCCGCCGAGCTCGCCATCGCGGGCGCCTTCACCTACGACCATTCCGACGAGGTGGTGCTGCGCAACGGCCTGCGCTGGGTGACCGTGGTCGCGGCCACCCTGCCCGACCGGCTCGAAGCCCTGGACCGGGCCGAACCGCTCACCGATCCGGAGGCGAATTTCCGTCTGGAGCTGCCGAAGTCGCGGGTGCTGTCCCGGCTGGCGTGGCGGCGCTGCGACCGGCGCGCCCCGGGGCCGGCCGAGGTCGAGGTGCGGATCCTGGCCATCGGCCTGGGCTACAAGGACCCGCTCAAGGTCATCGGCGTGCTCGGCGAGCGCGAGATGGCGGGCACCTTCTACGGCACCGAACCCGGCATGGAGGCCGACGCCGTCGTCGTCCGCGTCGGTGCGGATGTCGACACTGTGGCCGTCGGCGACCGGGTGTTCCTGACCTCCAAGGCCATGATCTCCCGCTTCCACACCACCAACGCGGACCTGATCACCCGGGTCGCCGACAGCGCCGAGGTCGGCCAGTGCACGAGCACCGTGGCCTTCGCCACCGCCGAGCACTCGCTGCTGGAGCTGGCGCGGGTGCGGGCCGGCGATGTGGTGCTGGTGCACGGCGCGGCGGGCGGCGTCGGCTCGGCGGCGGTGCAGATCGCGAAACTGCACGGGGCCAACGTGATCGGCACCGCGAGCAGTGACGAGCGCCGGGCCCACGTCCTGTCGCAGGGCGCGGACCATGCGCTGGACTCCCGCTCGCTCAACTTCGCCGACGACGTCCTCGGTCTCACCGACGGCCGGGGCGTGGACGTGGTGATCAGCACCGCGCCCGGGGAGATCCTGCGCCGGAACTTCAAGGCGGTGGCCGAGTTCGGGCGCATCGTGGAGATCGGCAAGGCCGACATCTACACCGGCGGCGTGCTCGACCTGGGGTACTTCGACAAGAACCTCTCCTACCACTCCTTCGACCTGGACCGCATGCTCGCGTTCAAGCGTCGGCTCACCGGAGAACTCGTGCAGGGCGTGCACGAGAAGCTGGCCGCCGGGATCTACCGGTACCTGCCCTACGAGCTGTACGACACCGCCGACGTGGCCAAGGCCTTCGAGGACGTGGCCCGGTCGGCGCACTTCGGCCGCATCGCGGTGAGCCTGGAATCCGAAGCGCCGCAGGTGCGCCCGATGATTCCGGCGGTCACCGTGGATCCGGCGGCGCAGTACCTGATCACCGGCGGTTTCGGCGCCTTCGGCCTGGCCATGGGCCGCTGGCTGGTCGGGCTGGGCGCCCGGCGGCTCACCCTGCTCGGGCGCGGCGGCCCGCGGACCGAGGCCGCCCGGACCCAGCTCGCACTCTGGCAGGAACAGGGCGTCGAGGTGGTCGAGGAGCGGGTGGACGTCACCGACGCCTACGCCATGACCGCGGTGATCGCGCGGGCGCACACCGCCGACCACCCGCTGCGCGGCGTGTTCCACACCGCGGGCAGCCTCGACGACAAGCGCGTACCCGATATGAGCCGGGACAGCCTCGCCACCGTGTACCGGCCCAAGGCCGAGGGCGTGATCGCGCTCCGGCGCGGTATCGAGGCCGCCGGGGCCGACCTCGACATGTTCGTGCTGTTCTCCTCCGGCAGCGCCATTTTCGGCAGCATCGGCCAATACGCCTACACCGCGGCCAATCTCGCACTCGATGCCACCGCGGACGTGGTGGCGCGGCAGGGCGGCACCGCGCTGTCGGTCGGCTGGGGCCACATGTCCGGCGGCGGGATGGCCGAGGACGAGTACGTGTCCCGCTACCTGCGCACCGCTGGATTCGACCCGATCAGCATGGAGGAGGGCACCGAATACCTGGAGAAGGCACTGGAACTCGGCATCCACCACCATGCGTCCATCATTCCCATCGACTGGTCCCGGGTGGCCGCCACGGTGTCCTGGTATGCCATGACCGGGCGCACCGCCGAGCGCATCGCCGCCGCGGTCGAGGACAATTCGGCCGCATCACATCTGGTGGCGGCGCTGCGCGAGCTCGACGAGCAGAAGCGCGCCGACGTGGTGGCGCACATGCTGGCCGAACAGCTGGCGGTGGTCATGGGCGTCGACGCCGACTCCATCGATCTGACCGTACCGGTACCCGAACTGGGCCTGGACTCGCTGATGGCGGTGGAATTCGGTGCGCTGGTGAGCAAGACGCTCGGCGTGGACCTGATGTCGATGAAGGTCGGCCGGTCCTTCACCCTCCAGCAGGCCGGCGCCCGGGCGGCCGAACTCCTGGTCGGCGGCGACGCGGCGACCAGCGGCCAGGCGGTGCCGGCATGACCGAGTCCGCACGCGATCTGGCCCGGAAACTATTGGCGGGCAATGGGATCAAGGAGACGACGGCCACGGGCACCGCGGTGCCGCACCCGGTGTCCACCGGGATCGCACCGCCGGGCCGGACCGCGGCCGCGCGCACCCCGCGCGGTCCCGGCCGTCAGTTCGCCGATCACCCTGACGTCGCCGCGGCCGTGGTGAAGCGGGCCGCCATCGGCGCGCTCTACGGGCAGTCGGGGATGCCGAACCCGATGTTCCTGCCGCGAACCAGCCCGAACGACACCGTGATCCGGGCCCTGGACACCGACCTGGTGAACTTCAGCGCCTACAACTACCTGGGGCTGTCCAGCCACCCCCGGGTGGTGCGAGCCGCCAAGGATGCGCTCGACCAGTACGGCGCGTCCGCGGCGGCCAGCCGGATCGTCTCCGGCGAGATCCCGCTCTACGGCGAACTCGAACAGCGGCTGGCCGGGATCTACGACGTGGGCGACGCCATGGTGACCACCAGCGGCTATCTGACCAATGCCGGGGTCATCGGCTTCCTGCTGCGCGAGGGCGATGTGGCCGTCTGCGACAGCCTGATTCACGGCAGCGTGGTGTCGGGCACGCAGTGGGCGGGTTGCCGCCGGATCAACTTCCGGCACAATGACCCGGACTCGCTGCGGTCGGTGCTGAAGATGTCGCGCTCCGGATTCGACCGGGCGCTGGTGGTCATCGAAGGCCACTACTCCATGGACGGCACCGTCGGCCGCGTCGCCGAACTGGCCGCCGTCGCACGGGAATTCGACTGTGCGGTCATGGTGGACGAGGCCCATTCGCTCGGCGTCCTCGGACCCACCGGGCACGGCATTCGCGAGCACTACGGCATGGCCGGCGCGGATGTGGACATCTGGATGGGCACGCTGTCCAAGGCGCTGGGCAGCGTCGGCGGGTTCATCGCCGCCGACGCCGATCTCATCGGGGCGATGAAGTCGAGCGCGCCCGGCGTGGCCATGCTGACCGGCGGGCCCGTGCCCTCCGGCATCGCCGCGGCGCTGGCCGGGCTGGAGGTGCTGGAGGCCGAGCCGGAACGGGTCACCCGACTGTGGGGGAACGCGCGCCTGTTCGATGCCGCGCTGCGCGAGCGGGAGCTGAATCTCGGTGACTCCCAGGGCACCCCGATCCTGCCGGTGATCGTGCCGGGCGAGATCCGGGCCGGATTCGTCTCGGCCCACCTGCTCCAGCACGGCGTGTACGCCGGGGCCATTTCGGCCCCGGCGGTCCCGGTGGGCAAGGAGCGGCTCCGCTTCTTCATCACCTCGGAACACACGCGGCAGCAACTGCTCTCGACGGCGGACCTGCTCGCCGAGGCGATTGCCATGTCCGGTCAGCTGCCCGCCGACATGACGGGCTGACGCACCCCCGCGCGCTGTGGACGGAGTGCGAACACCGCCCACAGCAACAGGCCCAGCATGGTTGCGGCGACGCCGATCTCGCACACCAGCGCCCAGCCGCCCGCCTCGTAGGCCACCCCGGCGGTCACCGAACCGGCCACACCGCCCAGGAAGTAGGTGACCATGTACGCGGTCGTCAGGCGGCTGCGCGCGGCCGGATCGAGGGTGTAGATGGCGCTCTGATTGGTCAGATGCGCACCCTGGATGCCGAAGTCGAAGATCACCAGCGCGGCGATCAACGCGACCACGCTGTGCCCGCCCCAGGCCATCAGCGCCCAGCTCCCCAGCAGCACCAGCCAGGTCAGCGTGGTGACGCGGCGCAGGTGCCCGCGATCGGCCATCCGCCCGACCACCGGCGCGCCCAGCGCCCCGACCACACCCGCCAGACCGAACAGGCCGATGGTGAATTCGCCGTAGTGGTAATCACTTCCGTGCGACCCGGACAGCAGGAACGCGATGGCCGTCCACACTGCTGAGAAGCAGGCCATGAGGATGAAACCCAGCATCATGCGCTGCCGCAGCACCGCGTGCCGGTGGATCAGCCCCAGGATCGACGCCAGCACCTGCGGGTAGCTCTCACCCGTGGCCGCCCGCGGCGTGGCGGGCGCGAGCAGGTACACGCTCACCGCCATCACCACCTGCAGTCCGGCCGCCACCAGCAGCACCGCCCGCCAGCCGCCCAGCTGCGCCACCGCCCCGGACAGCACCCGCGACAACAGGATTCCCAGCAGCAGTCCGCTCATCACCGTGCCGACCACCTGCCCGCGCCGGGCCGGATCGGCCAGCGCCGAGGCCCACGGCACCACGACCTGTGCGGCCGAGGCCGCGACACCGGTGGCCACCACCCCCGCGAACAGCACCGCGAAATCGGGTGCGAAGGCCGAAACCAGCAGGGCCGCAACCGAGGCCAGCAGCAGCACCGGGACCATACGGTGGCGGCGCAGGAAGTCACCCAGCGGCACCAGCAGGGCCAGGCCGCACAGATAGCCGATCTGCGCGGCGCTGACCAGCAGGGCCGCGGTCGCGGTGGAGATGCTCAGATCCCCGGCGACCTGATGCAGCAGGGGTTGTAGATAGTAGTTGCCGGCCGCGGAGGAGCCCGCGGTCACCGCGAACACCAGCACCGTCGTCCGGGTCAGCGCTGCGCCGGGCGCTGTCGCGGTGTCGGGCGCGGGCCGGGCGGGGGCCACGGTCATCGAATCAGTCACCCGTTCATGGTGGGTGCGGCAATGGATCAACAAAAGCGATGGTTTTCGATACTGCCATCTCTGAAGTAGATGGCATCGGTAGGCTCGGAGGATGGAGTTGCGTCAGATCGAATGCTTCCTGGCCTGCTGCGACCATCGGTCCTTCACCGCCGCGGCCCGCGCCCTCAACCTGGTCCAATCGGCGGTCTCCACCAGCGTCGGCAAGCTCGAACACGAACTCGGGGTACGCCTGTTCGACCGCACGCCGCGCACCCTGGAACTCACCGAGGCGGGCCGCGCCATGGTCGCTCCCGCCCGGACGCTGCTGCGTGCCCGGCGCGACATCGTGGACGCCATCGACGCCGCCCGCGGCGAGATCTGCGGCGAGGTGGTCGTCGGCAATCTCATGAACATCCACAATTTCGACCTGGCGGGCATCATCGCCCAACTGCACCAGCGGTTTCCGGCGGTGACCCTGCAGATGCGGCAGAGCATCTCCGGCGTCGCGGGGAATGTGGCCGGGCTGCGCGACAATTCGCTCGAGCTGGCGCTGCTGGCCGGTATGAGCAGCGAATTTCCGGGCATCACCACGCATCTCATCGCCGAGGAGACCCTCGTGCTCTGCACCGGGCCGGACCATCCGCTGGCGGGGCGTCCGTTCCGGGCCGCCGACCTGGACGGCGTGCGCTACATCGACTTCCCGCCGGGCTGGGGCATCCGCACCATCGCCGACGAGCTGTTTCCGGGCCGCGTTCCCGTGATCGAGGTGGCCGACCAGGCCTTCGCACTGGAATTGGCCGCCAAGGACTTCGGGATGGTCCTCATCCCGAAGTCAGTCGCGCTGCTCTCCCCCGGCGTGCCCCACTCCGAATTCGCACCCCGGCCGCTGCCCTGGAAACTGTGGGTCGGCCATGCCGTCCAGCGCACGCCGTCCAATGCGGCTCGCACCGTGATCGATGCCCTCACGGCGGACAGCGGGCTCAGGAGCCGGTGATCGCGGGCGGGCCGGTGACGGTCAGCGGCGGGACCGGGCCGGTATGCGGCTCGATCTCCACCAGGGACAGCTGACCGGTGCAGCCCTGACTCAGGCGGGAGGTGCCGCGATCGTCGGTCAGCGCGTTCGGGTTTCCGTGACGGCAGCAGGCCGGGTCGGCCGGGTCCGGGTCGTACCAGGCGCCGGTCGACAGCTGTGCGACTCCGGGACGTACCGCGTCGCTGATATCCAGTCCGGCCAGACAGCTGCCGCGGTCATTGAAGATCCGGACGATGTCACCCGCGGCGAGGCCGCGGGCGGCGGCGTCGTCGGGATGCAGCCGGACCGGTTCGCGGCCGGAGATTTTCGTGGACTGGCTGTGCGCGCCGATATCCAGCTGACTGTGCAGCTTGGTGCGGGGCTGGTTGGCCACCAGCTGCAGCGGAAACCGCGCCGCGAGCGGGCTGCCCAGCCACTCGTCGGGCTCGAGCCAGACCGGATGTCCCGGGCAATCGTCGTAGCCGAAGCCCGCGATGGTCTCGGAGAAGATCTCGATCCGGCCGCTCGGGGTGCGGAGCGGGTGCGCCGACGGGTCGGCCCGGAAGTCCGCGAACGCGATGTGCTCCTCGGCCTCGATGGGCAGGTCTATCGACTCCCCGGCCCAGAACGAGTCGTAGTCCGGCACCTCGTGACCGCGGTCGTGCAGCCGGTCGCGCCATTCGTCGTAGAGGTGGCGCAGCCACTCCCGCGTTGTCCGGCCCTCGGTGAATTCCTTTCCAACGCCCAATCTTTCGGCTAGCTCGCCGAACATCCAGTAGTCGTCACGGGCCTCGCCGTGCGGGCGGGTCAGGGCCGGCATCGGGAACAGGAAGCGGTCGCCCTCGCCGGAGCCGTAGTCGTCGCGTTCGATCGTCATGGTCGACGGGAGCACGATGTCGGCGTGCCGGGCGGTGGCCGTCCAGAACGGATCGTGCACCACCACGGTGTCCGGACGGCCGAACGCGGTGCGCAGCCGGGCCAGGTTCTGGTGGTGATGGAAAGGATTGCCGCCGGCCCAGTAGACCAGCCGGATAGTCGGATACGTCCGGTGCTCGCCGTCGTATTCGTAAGGCGCGCCGGGGTTCAGCAGCATGTCCGCGATGCGCGCGACCGGAATGAAGTCATCGACGCCGTTGACGCCCTGGGGCAGGCGCGGCGGCGAGGTGAGTCGCACGGCCAGACCGACATTCGCGGCCGACCCGTAGCCGTGGCCGAATCCGCCTCCGGGCAAACCGATCTGGCCGAGCATGGCGGCGAGAACCACGCCGAGCCACAGCGGCTGCTCGCCGTATCGGGCGCGTTGCAGCGACCAGCTCACCGTGACCAGCGTGCGCGTGCCCGCCATCTCCCGGGCCAGCGTGCGAATCCGTTCCGCGGCAATGCCGGTGATCGGCTCGGCCCACTCCGGATCCTTCACGACGCCGTCGACCGCACCGCGCAGATAGTCGGAGAAGCGCTCGTAGCCGACGGTGTAGCCGTCCAGGAAAGCGTTGTCCGCCAACCCTTCCGCGTCCAGCACCTGGGCGAGCGCGAGCATCAGGGCGGTATCGCTGCCGGGCCGGGCGGCAATCCATTCGGCGTCCGCTTCGGCCGGAATATCGTCGCGCAGCGGCGAGACGGTGACGAACCGGCAGCCGTTCTTCCGCGCCGTCTCGATCCACCCGCGACCGTTGTGCCGCGAGACTCCGCCCGGCGACACCGCTGTGTTCTTCGGCGACAGTCCCCCGAACGAGACCACCAGCCTCGAATGCGCGGCCAGCACCGATTTCGTCGTTGCGTGCGACATGATCGTGCCCATGTCCGCGAGGATGTGCGGCAGTAACACCGTCGACGCGCCCAGGCTGTAGCTGTTGCGGTGCGAGACATACCCGCCGAGGCAGTTCAGGAAGCGGTGAACCTGACTCTGCGCGTGGTGGAATCGCCCGGCGCTGGCCCAGCCATAGGAACCGCCGTACACCGCCGTCGGTCCGAATTCGCGGTACACCCTGGACAATTCACCGGCCAGCAGATCCAGCGCGGTGTCCCAGGACACCGGCACGAACTCGTCGGCGCCGCGCGCCGCGGGTCCCGGACCGTTCTCGAGCCAGCCCTTTCGCACGTAGGGCTGTGCGATGCGCGCCGGATGATGTTGAGCCGAGGCCACATTCTCGATCAGCGGGGTGGGTTCCGGATCACCTCGCCAGGGTCGCACCGCGGTGAGCCGGTCCCCGTCGCTGCTCGCCTCGAAAACGCCCCAGTGGGTGAGATGCGTGGCCATCCGACCAACATACGCCCGGCAGACCCGGCCGGCTCGTTCGGCGACGCCCCGGTGCGGCCCGGGAACAATTACACAGCCATGCCGAAAACACTGCGCGGTAACGGATTACGCGACCGATGAGCTGTGCCGCGACTACCGGCGGGCGGCCCAGGCGGATTCGGCAGCCCAGCCGGGTTGCGCAATCGATAACTCGGAGTACGCTCATTTTCGAGTCCACTCAGTTTTTTGATTCAGGTTGGAGGTGTCCGATGGTCACACAGGCCAGTCCAGTGCACGTCGGCCGACGCCAGCGCAAGATGCACGACAAGCAGTCACGCATCTTCGAGGCCGCCGCCACCCTGTTCGCTGAGCACGGATTCGATAGAGTTACCACTCAGCAAATCTCCGATCGGGCGGATATCGCCGCTGGGACGCTGTTCCGCTACGCCGCCACCAAGGGTGAGTTGTTGCTGATGGTCTACAACGAGGAATTACGCACCGCGCTGGCGGACGGCGCCGCCGCGGCCCGCACGCAGACCGATGCGGTCGAGGCGGTGACGGCCCTGCTGCGCCCGCTCCTGCGCGCGGCCGAGCAGCGGCCCGAGAACACCATCGTCTATCAGCGTGAGCTGCTGTTCGGCTCCCCCACCGACACCTACCGCGCCGAGGGCCTGGCGCTGGTGGCCGGGCTGGAGTCCATGATCGCCGAGCGGCTCATCGCCGACGCGCGCCACCACGGGATCGGCACGCCGCCCGGCGACGAAACCGCTTCGGTGCGTTGGGAAGAGCAGGCCAGGCTGGCGGGGCGCAGCATCTTCGCGGTCCTGCACCTGGCGCTGGTGCAACCGTCCACCGGGGCGCATCCCGGCCACGACGCCATGGCGGATCTGCGGGCGCAGATCGCACAGATAATCGCTGGATTCTTCACATCCCCAGGGAGGCAATGACAATGAGCATCGACATCCGCAAGGTCACCGTGCTCGGCACCGGAGTTCTCGGTTCCCAGATCGCGTTCCAGACCGCGTTCCGCGGATACGACGTCACCGCGTACGACATCACCGACGAGGTGCTGACCGCCGCGCGCGGCCGCTTCGACAAGCTGGCCGCCACCTACCGCGAGCAGGTGCCGGGCGCGGGCGACGGCAAGGCCGAGACGACCGCGGCGGGCATCGCGCTGAGCTCCGATCTGGCCGCGGCGGTCGCCGACGCCGACCTGGTGATCGAGGCGGTTCCCGAGGTGCTCGCCATCAAGCAGGACACCTACGAGAAGCTGGGCAAGCTCGCGCCCGAGCGCACCATCTTCGCCACCAACTCCTCCACGCTGCTGCCCAGCGCCATGAAGGACTTCACCGGCCGCCCGAACCGGTTCCTGGCGCTGCACTTCGCGAATCAGGTGTGGCACTTCAACACCGCCGAGATCATGGGTACCCCCGACACCGATCCGGCCGTCTTCCAGGCCGTCGTGGACTTCGCCACCGCCATCGGCATGGTGCCCATCGAGCTGCACAAGGAGAAGGCCGGCTACGTCCTGAACTCGCTGCTGGTGCCGCTGCTGAACGCGGCCATGAACCTGGCCGAGGGCGGCTACGCCGAGCCCGAGGCGGTGGACAACACCTGGCGCATCGGCACCGGCGCGCCGGCCGGACCCTTCCAGATCCTCGACATCATCGGCCTGACCACGCCCTACAACATCATGGCCCACGGCGACGAGGACGCCCAGCGAATCGCCAAGTGGCTCAAGGAGAACTACATCGACCAGGGCAAGTTGGGCATCGCCGCCGGGGAAGGGTTCTACAAGTACACGGCGTGATTCGAGCAGGGGGTTTCAGGGGCGTCAGCCCCTGAGAGCCTCCGCGAGTTGGGTTTCCTTCCAGACCAACCTCACGGACAGGAGTTCTCATGTTCTACAGCAGTGGCAATTACGAAGCCTTCGCGCGGCCGCGCAAGCCCGCAGGCGTCGAGGAGAAGACGGCCTGGTTCGTGGGGTCGGGCCTGGCCTCGCTCTCCGGGGCGGCCTTCCTCATCCGTGATGGCCAGATGCCCGGTAGCAAGATCACCATTCTGGAAGAGCTGAAGTTGCCGGGCGGCGCACTCGACGGCATTCGGGAACCCGAGAAGGGCTTCGTCATTCGCGGTGGCCGCGAGATGGAGAACCACTTCGAGTGCCTGTGGGACCTCTTCCGGACCATCCCGTCCATGGAGGTCGAGGACGCGAGCGTGCTCGACGAGTTCTACTGGCTCAACAAGGACGACCCGAACTTCTCCCTCGAGCGCGCCACCGTCAACCGCGGTCAGAGCGCCCAGACCAAGAACCTCTTCACGCTGAACGACAAGGCGCAGCAGGACATCACCAAGATCTTCCTCGCCACCCGTGAGGAGATGGAGGGCAAGCGCATCGACGAGGTGTTCTCGAAGGACTTCTTCGAGAGCAACTTCTGGATGTACTGGCGCACCATGTTCGCCTTCGAGGAGTGGCACAGCGCACTCGAGATGAAGCTGTACCTACACCGGTTCATCCACCACATCGGCGGCCTGCCGGACTTCTCGGCCCTGAAGTTCACCAAGTACAACCAGTACGAGTCGCTGGTGCTGCCGCTCTACCGCTGGCTATTGGACCAGGGCGTCACCTTCAAGTTCGACACCACGGTCACCGATGTCGACTTCGACCTCACCGCGGATCGCAAGCAGGCCACCCGGATCCACTGGGTCTCGGACGGCGTCGAGGGCGGCGTCGATCTGGGGCCGGACGACCTGCTGCTGATGACCATCGGCTCGCTCACCGAGAACTCCGACGAGGGCGACCACCACACGCCCGCCAAGGTCGACGAGGGTCCGGCCCCAGCGTGGGATCTGTGGCGCCGAATCGCCGCCAAGGACAAGGCCTTCGGCCATCCGGACGTGTTCGGTTCGCACATTCCCGAGACCAAGTGGGAATCGGCCACCGTCACCACGCTGGATCAGCGAATCCCCGAATACATTCAGAAGATCTGCAAGCGGGATCCCTTCAGCGGCAAGGTCGTCACCGGCGGCATCGTCACCGTGAAGGACTCCAACTGGCTGATGAGCTGGACGGTCAACCGGCAGCCGCACTTCAAGCAGCAGCCCGCGGACCAGATCGTGGTCTGGGTGTACTCGCTGTTCGTCGACAAGCCCGGCGACTACGTGAAGAAGACCATGCAGGAGTGCACCGGCGAGGAGATCACCCAGGAGTGGCTGTACCACCTGGGCGTTCCCGAAGCGGACATCCCCGAGCTGGCCGCGAGCGGCGCCAAGTGCGTGCCGGTCATGATGCCCTACGTGACCGCCTTCTTCATGCCCCGCAAGGGGGGTGACCGCCCGGACGTGGTCCCGGAGGGTTCGGTCAACTTCGCCTTCATCGGCCAGTTCGCCGAGACCAGCCGCGACTGCATCTTCACCACCGAGTACTCGGTGCGCACCGGCATGGAGGCGGCGTACCGGCTGCTCGATATCGAACGCGGCGTCCCGGAGGTCTTCAACTCCACCTACGACGTCCGCACCCTGCTGGCCGCCATGAGCCGCCTCCGGGACGGCGATCCCATCGACCTCCCGGGCCCGGACCTGCTCTGGCGCGCGCTCGCGAAGCGCCTCGGCAACAACGAGATCGGCGAACTGCTCACCCAGTACGGTCTCATCGAGAAGTAGACGGTACGGATTCGGTCCGACGTGCCACCACGGCCCGGTTCCCTGGGGGACCGGGCCGTGGTCGTCAGTCCGGGCAGTCGTGCCATTCGCGCGCGGCCGCGAGCAGGCGAGCGCGCACCCGGTCCACGTGCGGGCGGACGGGACCGCCCACCCGGCGGGCCAGGAAGACGGTATTGATCGGCGCATCCTGCGGGTCCCAGAGCTTTTCGATGGCGCCCGAGGCCAATTCACGGGTGCACAGGTAGCTCGGGAGCACCGAGACGCCCGCGCCCGCCACCACCGCGGCGAGGACGGCGCGCAGGTCCGGGATCACCAGGCCGGGGTCGGCTTCCAACCGGGTGGCGAAGACGTGCCGCCAGTAGCGGCGGACGATCGGCAGATCCGGGGCGTAGGTCACCAGGGGCACCCCGCCGAAGTCATTGGCGCGCAGGCTCGCTCGAACAGCGGCCGTCCCACCTGGCGTTCCAGCGCCTGCAGCTGGGTGGTCACCGTCGGCTGCGAGAGGCCGACCTGACCCGCGGCGGCGGTGATCGACCCGGCCCGCTAGACGGCCAGGAAGGTCCGCAGCTGCGTGAGGTCCATGGAGCCATCGGCCTGCCTATGTCGCACCCGGCGAGTCTATTGGCCCGGTGATGCGCGGCCGCTGCGGGCGCGGGATCGACAGCTGTTTGATAGTCAATTTATTGAATACGTTCTACCTGGACATCGTCAGGAGTTGCGCGCTACTGTTCGAAGATAGTAGACAATGATTTGACTACAGGAAACGAGGGAATCATGCACCCCTTCCGCAAGGCCGTCGAGGCCCGTGACGAGGCGGCCATGGCGGCCCTGCTCGCCGACAATGTGGTGTTCACCAGTCCGGTCGCCTTCAAGCCCTACCCGGGCAAGGCCATCACCGCGGCCATCCTGCGCGGTGTCATGCGGGTGTTCGAGGACTTCCGCTACATCAAGGAGGTCGGCGCGGCGGACAGCAGCGATCACGCGCTGGTCTTCGAGACCACGGTCGCGGGCAAGCGCATCACCGGATGCGACTTCCTGCATTTCGACGCCGACGGCCGGATCGACGAGTTCATGGTGATGGTGCGTCCGCTCTCCGGCGCGCAGGCGCTCGCCGAGGCGATGGCCGCGCAGTTCGAGCGAATCCAGGCCGAGGCGATTGCGCAAATCGAACAGGAGGCAGCAGCGGCCGAACGCCAAGCGGCGGGCTCGTGAACGAGTCCGGCCCGCCTCCCGTGCCGGTCGATTTCCTGGGATGATCCACGAACAGTCACCGAAAGGCCGATCCGCCATGACCGATGGCAGCTTCACCCGATACGTCGCCCTGGGCGACAGTCAGACCGAGGGCGTGGGCGACGGCGACGACCTGACCGGCCTGCGCGGGTGGGCGGACCGGCTGGCCGAGCGTCTCGCCCTCACCAATCCCGAACTGCGCTATGCCAATCTGGCGGTGCGCGGCAAGCTGGCCCACCAGATCCGCGACGACCAGCTGGACGCGGCGCTGGCGCTGCGCCCGGATCTGGCCACCGTGCTGGCCGGCATGAACGATCTGCTGCGCCCGAACTTCGACCCGGACGAGATCGCCGGGCACGTCGAGGCCATGTTCGCCGCGCTCACCGCCACCGGCGCGGTGGTGGCGACGCTGACCTTTCCCGATGTGGCCGAGACGATTCCGCTGGCCCGGCCGATTCGCGGCCGGATCGCGGCGATCAACGACCGGCTGCGGTCGGCGGCCCAGCGGCACGGGGTCCTGGTGGCCGAGACCGGCCACCATGCCGTGGTGACCGATCCCCGCCTGTGGGACGCGGACCGGCTGCACGCCAGCCCGCTCGGGCACCAGCGCATCGCCGACGCCGTGGCCGAGGCCCTGCGGCTGCCCGGCGCGAACGACGCCTGGACCCGTCCGCTGATCCCGGATCTGCCCGAGCACGGGGCGCTGCGCTCGATCGCGGCCGAATTCCAGTGGGCGGCAACCGCGCTGGGGCCGTGGGTGATGCGCCGCCTGCGCGGCATCTCCTCCGGTGACCGGCGAGCGCCCAAGCGCCCGGTGCCGCTCCCGGTGCGCCTCTAGACGTTGACCCCGTAATCCCGTGCGATACCGGCCAATCCGGAGGCGTAGCCCTGCCCGATGGCCCGGAACTTCCACTCGGCGCCGTGCCGGTACAGCTCGCCGAACACCATGGCGGTCTCGGTCGAGGCGTCCTCGGTGAGGTCGAAGCGGGTCAGCTCCGACCCGGTGACGGCGTCCACGACCCGGATGTAGGCATTGCGAACCTGTCCGAAGGCCTGGCGCCGGGTCTCGGCCTCGTAGATCGATACGGGGAAGAAGATATTGGTGATGCTCGGCGGCATGGCCGCCAGATCCACGGTGATCACCTCGTCGTCGCCGTCGCCCTCACCGGTGAGGTTGTCGCCGGTGTGCTCGATGGTGAGCTCCGGGGACCGCAGGTTGTTGTAGAACACGAAATGCCCGTCCGAGACGACACGCTGATTCGGCCCGCAGGCGAGGGCACTGGCATCGAGATCGAAATCGGCTCCGGTGGTGCTGCGCACGTCCCACCCCAGGGCGACGGCCACCTTCGTCAGATTCGGCGCCTGCTTCGACAGCGAGACATTGCCGCCTTTGGCCAAACTGACACTCATCGCATTACCTTCCCTCCGCGAGCGGTACCTCCATGCCCAATCGTCCTCGCGCAGCGAGGCGGAAGCCACCTCGCTGCGCGAGAACGAGATTGCCGAATCCGCATCCAGCTGTTCGGCGATCACGGCGATCCGGCGTTGCAGGGCGAGTAGTTCGATCAGGTCCCGATTCCCCGGCGCCACTGCGCCTTCCGTGGAGTCCATCGCGCGCACCGCCTCGGCGTGCGCGTCCAGCACCGCCGCCCGCAGTCGCGCGGCCAATCCCGCCCACCGCGCCGACGGCTCGGGACCCACCCGCCCCAGCCCCGCCCGCGGCTCCCCCTTACCGAGCGTCACGCCTCGAATGTACCTGCACGGCACCGCGTGATCAGCGCCACGGACGCGCGCGGCCCGTGCTCAATTGTTCGCGGCCACAATGGCTTCACAGCTGCGGGCAGCCGCGCGGCAGGTGGCGGCGGTGCGGGGATCCAACAGCGGATTCTCCAGCTGGTTGCGCCAGTGGCGGATGGCCTGCAGGGCGACGCCGCGGCACTTGGCCGGACTCGCGTCGGGAGCGAGCCCGAGACGACGGTGCGCCGCAATGCCTTCCCCGCCCAGTACCCGGGCGGCACGGGCGCGGTCGGGCTCGCTGAGCCGATTCGAGCGAATGGTCGACAGCAACCGCAGTTCGGTGAACGTGTGGGTGTCGGCGAGACAGCGCGATACCCGGCCTGCCAGCTCCGCCGTCCCGGCCGTCCGATAGCGCGCCAGTATGTGCGCGAGCCGCGCGAGCGCGGAATGCGCGCGCAACTGTTCGTTGCGTTCGCCGAACCGGATCTCGAGGGTGCGGCGCAGCTCGCCGAGACCACCGCGGCGGATCAGTTCCGCCGACAGGGCGGGAGCATCGGGGCAGCCCGAACGAATCAATGCGACCGACAGCCGAATACCGAACAGGCCGAACGCCTCGGCCAGGCGACGACGGTCGGCGGCGAGCACGGGCAGCGGAGTCTCGGGCGCGGCGAAACGGGCGACCGAGACCAGGGCCGCCTCCAGCCCGTGCTGCGGTATCGACGCCAGGGCGCGCAGAGCCTGGAACTCGTGCTGGCGCAGGGTCTGTCCGCGCAGGGCGAGCAGACCGGAGACCGGCAGGAAGCTCTGGTGCAGGCCACGCAGCTCCGGCGCCTCGGCGAGGGTCGCGCTGAGCCGGTGGGCGTCGGCCAGCGAATCGCCGTGGCCGCCGGCGATCTCATCGGCGCGCGACAGGACGCCGAGCACGCCGAGCGGCCCGGCGCCCAGCGTCATCCGATGGTGAATGGATTGCAGCAGTTGCACATCCGCGTCCCGCAGATCGCGCATGAGGTACAGCACGGCATCGGCCTCGCACGGCCCCTCCTCGGGTGCCAGCAGGGCGAGCGTGCGTTCGGAGACATCACGTGAGTTCGAGGAGGTGCCGGGGGTGTCGATGAGCGTGTAGTCATCGAGCAGAGCGGACGGCCAGCTCACGGTCAGGCGTTCGACGGCGTCGGCGGCCACGCCCAGGTCCATGGTGAGGCGACCGTCGGTGCGCAGCACCGGTATCCGCCGGTGCTGCCCGCGGGTGACGAGATCGATGCGAGGCGCGGCCGACTGCTGGAACCAGGTGACCACCCGGGTGCACTCGGTCGCGTCGGTCGGGGCGATCTCGTCGCCGATCAGGGCATTGAGCAGGGTTGATTTGCCGGACTTCAGGGTGCCCGTCAACGCCACCCGCAAGGGTTCGTCCAGCCGCTGTTCACAGGCGGCCAGTTCGCCCGCCCACTTCGACCTCGGATCGACCTGTCCACGAGCCGCGCGGATCAGCTGCCGCGCCTCGGTGATTTCCCGCCCGGCCATCAGGCGCCACCCGGCGTCAGGGCCAGATTCCCGGCCCGGACCCGCAATTCGCGCAGCCGCTCGGCGGCGGCCCCCAGCCGCCGGATCCGTTCGGCACGCTGACCGTCGTGCAGGGTGGCGGCCTCCTGGGCCGCCATCAAGGCTTCGTTGGCCGACAGCAGCAATTCATCGGCCAGGGCGGTGAAGTGGTCGCGCAAGATGCGCTGTACTTCGCGCAGCCGCTGCTTGGATTCGTCGTTGACGTGGAAGACGACCTCGTCCATCAGCTTGGCGACCGCCACCTTGGCCTCCGCCTTCCGGCGCGCCTGCAGTGACCTGTGGTCCTCGCGGAACGTGTTGGCGCCCAACAGCACGCCCGCGCCGATGGACCACGGGTTGACCAGTGCCAGGCCGAGCAGGCTGGTGGCCAGGCCGACCATCAGCACGCCGCCGTAGGAGCCGCGCACACTGGTGATGGTGCGCTGGACGAAGCCGGCTCTGCCGCTCTCCAATGCCTCCAGCGAACCCCACTGGTCGGCGCGGATGCCCCCGTCGGCGGCGGGCAGGGACGGCCGCTGGGTGCGGCCCTCTTCGGCGAATCTCTCGGCCACCTTTGTGGCAAGATCGGCCGAAAATTTGTGCGCCAGCAGGAAATTCTCGTTGACCTGCTCGGTGATCCGGTCGTCGAGCCGCGTCGCGAAGGCATCCCAGTGCCGGGCCGGATCGGACTTCACGATCTCCTCGTCGGTCTCACGAATCAAGGCGCGCAGACGGTTTCGCAGGTCGTGGTCGACGGCGACGGTGAGTTCGGTGATGCCGTCGCCGAGCGCGTACTGCCAGTTGGCGGTGCGCTTGCGGAGCGCCTCGGCGGCGGTGCGGGCGACCCGGATACGGTCCACCAGTTCCGCGCCGCGGGCGGGATCCTGCAGAGCCTCGATCTCGGTGTTCAGGGTCAATGCAACGTGATCGGAGACGACGCGGACGTCATTGGCGAACGAGTCACGAACCACCGCGTCGGCCTGGGCGACGACATGGGTGCGCAGGAAGTCGGCCAGTTGCGGTATCCCGGATTCGACCTCGAGAGCCGGATCGGCCAGCCGGCTCGACATCATGTGCAGCTTCGCGGAGACGGGCAGAATCGGCAGGCCGAGGCCGGCATCGGTGAGGTGTTTGCGGTTCGCCTGCTGGATGTCCGCCCACCGCACATAACTGTCGATCTTGTTGATCACGCAGGCGACCATCGGGCACAGCTGGTGAATCTGTTGCAGGAGGCGGATTTCCGGCGCGGTGTATTCCTGGCTGGCGTCGGAGACGAACAGGACCGCGTCCACGGTGGGCAGCAACTCGAGCAGGGCGGCGGCCTGCCGGGAATCGGTTCCGGTCACGCCGGGGGTGTCGATCAGGACGACGCCGTCGGCGAGCAGTGACGCGAGCACGGTGACCTCGTCCGGATCGCCCGGGCCACCGGACCGGCGGGTCCGGGTTTCACCGAATTCGATGACGATCGGCCGGTGTGTGACGCGCCCCGGCCGCGCGGCGCCGGTCGGGCAGACGTCGGCCGCGACGAGCGCGTTGACCACCGAGCTGATGCCCTTCTTCGACTCCCCCGTCACGAGGATGCGCAGGCGGGCGTCGGTGATCCGCTGCCGCGCCGACATCAGGCGATTCGACAGGTCGGACCGGCCGAGACCGTCGGTCATCGACCGCAGCTCGTCCAGCAGCGCTGTCATGGGGTCGGTCGCCGCAGTGGTCTTCGCCGCGAAGACCGTGCTGATCGCGGTCACTGCCTACTCCTTCGATGCGATGGGAGGATTGCCGGTTGGTCCGCCGCGCCGGATGCGGGCGCGGCGGACCGGTCACGGTGTTTCAGTGGTGCATGTCGCCGGTGGTCGTCGGGTGCGAGGTGTCGACGGCACTGTGCGACAACGAGGTTCCGGGGTCCGAGGTCAACCCCGTCGACAGCCCGCTCCCGGATGCCGACAACCCGCTGTGATCGACCGCCCCCGAATCCGTCGCGGTGAGGTCGACCGGATGCGGCGTCGTCGTGACCGCGGTGTGGTCGGGCACCGTGGTCACGGCGGCGGGCGCGGGGGTGGCGGGCGCGGTGGTCGGTACGACGGAAGTCGTTGCCACATGCGAGGAGTCCGCCGTCACCGGCGTGGGCGCGGGGGCGGGAGTGGACCCGCCGCCGGCCAGCAGCGCATCGGCGTTGGCGCCGGCATGCGCATCCGCACCTCCGGTGGCGCTCCCGCCCAGATCAGCACCGGGCGCGGTCGCCCCGGTGGTGGGGTGCGTGCTCGGGGGCGTCGCCGTTCCAGCGCCATTGGCCGACACGCCGACCTGTCCGGTCCCGCCTCCCGACGTGGTCGGCGCAGGCGCGCCGCCGGGCGTGGCCGGGATCGTCGAATGGGCGGGGATCCCAGCCGCATCCGCGCCCGGGGTTGCCGTCTGCCCGAGCGAAGAGCTCCCGACGGCGCCCAGATCGGCGGCCGGCGCGGTGGCCGCCGGGTGCACCGAGGCGCTGGTCAGCGCGAAGGAATTCGCCACCGCGCCCGGCGTCGGCACCGCGGCCGCCTTCGACAGCGTGTCCGAAATGGGCTGTGCCGCGGCATTGGACGGCACGGCCGTCGACACCGGCGTCACCGCCACCGGCGCCACCGCATTCGCCACCGCCGCACCCGACACGGCCGCGCCCGGCACAGCGGCATTCGACACGGCCGCCGTGGAGCCCATACCAGCCGAAATCCCCTGCCCCGCATGCAGACCGCTCACACCGGAGGAATTGAACCCACCGACGCTGCCACCCACCCCGGACGCCCCGAGCGAGCCCCCCGACGACAACGACGACGACAACCCCGCTCCGTGCGATGCACCCAACTCACCGGAAACGCCGCCGCCACTCGCCCCCGAAGCTCCAACCGACAGTCCACTCCGCTCCTGCAAACCACCGCCCGCGTTCCCCTCACCCCCGCCAACCCCATTCCCCCCGAACCGCTCCCCCGCCGTTCCCGCACCCCGCTGCCCCTGATCCGGATGATGCGCCCCGTCCCCGGCATGCGCCCCAACCCCCGCAGACGCACCCGTCCCGCCCCCACCGGCCACATGCCCGCCAACATCCCCGTGCCCGCTCACACCACGGTGCCCATCTGAACCCCCGTGCGCCCCAGCCTGTCCCGTCCCACCAGGCCCACCATGCTGCCCATGCTCACCGGAACCCCCATGCCCATCCGAGCCACCACGCAGCCCCGACCCGCCATGCTCGCCAGATCCACCCTGCTCACTGGGACCACCTCGCCAACCAGGCTGCCCATGATCACCAGGTCCGCCCTGCTGACCCGACCCACCGGGCCCACCATGTCCACCGGAAGCACCGTGCTCACCCGAGCCACCACGCCAACCAGGCCGCCCATCGTCACCAGAACCACCATGCCCATCCGGACCACCATGCAGACCCGGCCCGCCATGTTCACCGGGACCACCATGTTCACCCGAGCCACCACGCCAACCAGGCTGGCCATGGTCACCGGAAGCCCCATGCCCATCCGAGCCGCCACGCAGACCCGGCCCACCGTGCTCACCGGGACCACCATGCTCACCGGGGCGGCCATGATCGTAGGCGCGATCGGGCTCACCTGGTCGGCCGTCGCCTTGGTGGTCGGGGCCGCCGGGGTTCGGGTGGCCTCCCCAGTTGGCGGGCCGGCCGTGGCCGGGGTGGTCACCGAAGCCGTCGTTGTCGCCGGATCGGTCGTGGTCGTGGGATCCGAGGTCGCCACGAGTATTTGCGGGGTTGCCGAAGGCTGGGCGGCCGAAGTCACCGCGCTCCCCGAAATCACGGTGGTCCCCAAAATCACGGTGGTTGCCGAAATCACGGTGGTTGCCGAAATCACCACGCTCACCGAAATCAGCACGTGCGTCGAAGTTGCTGTGCTCGCCGAATTCGCCGCGGGTGTGGAGACCGTCGCGGACATCGAAGTGCTCGCGCTGGTCGAACCGCTCGCTGACATCCATACGCGCGTGATCGCTCAACGTCGCACGGTCGTCGAAACGCTCCCGGTCGTCGAAGCGGGCATGGTCGTCGAATACCGGTCGGGCACTGTGGTTTTCGCCCCAGCCAGAACCCTCACGCGCACCGATTCCATCGCGCTCACCGAAGCCCTCGTGCCCCCTGAACTGCTCGCGTTCGCCAAAACCCTCGCGCCCCTGGAACTGCTCACGCTCACCGAAACCCTCACGCCCCTGGAACTGCTCACGCTCACCGAAACTCTGGTTTTCGCTGAAGCTCTCATGTTCGGCGAAGGCGGTTTGGTCCTGGAAGGCGTGGGGCTGGTGATCGGCGAGGTCCGTGTTCGCAATTCCGACATCACTGCCGTGCGGGCCGATGTCGAAACTCGCGCTCTGCGCGACCGATTCCGACTGGTCGATGGATTGCACGTCGAAGCCCGGGCCGATGGCCTCGGAATGGTCGAGTGAGATGTTCACCTCACTCGACGCCGATGATTCACCGATGTTTCCGAATTCCACGGCCGGCGATTCGTGGAATACGTCACCGCTGATTCCCATGCCGATCGGTCCGATCTGGGCCGAACCGTTTGACTCCGCGTCGACAGCCATTGCCTTTTCCTCTCGATACCGTGGGGGCGTTCCTCGTGGTCAGTTGAAGAGGAGGCTATGACTCTGATCTGGGAGAACGCTCGGAGCGGGCTGTGGATTCGAGGCAAGTGGCCCTGAGCATCCGGACAGCGCACGCACAGCCGGTACACAGCGGGTTACCAGTTCGGGTTCCTACTGTTTTCGCACGAGCGAATATCCCCGACGACGGAATGGAGCCGCAGCATGGCAGAGGCGCTGGGCATAGTCATCGGATCCGACGCATTCGTGCGCGCCTCGAACAGTAACCGGCGGAGTGCCCGAATTCCCGCCGTAATTCGTTTCGAATCCGCCGACCGCCCGGTACTCGGCACGCTGGCCGGCACCTACGCGCATTCCGACTCGAAGTGCGAATTCCGGGATTTCACCACACGGGTGGGTGATCCGATTCCCGTGGTCGCGGGCGACGGCACCGCCCGGACCGGGGCCCAACTGGTCGCCACCGCGATCGCCCTGCTGCTCGAGCCGGGATGCACCGCCGTCGTCGCGCACCCGGCGACGTGGACCGAGCAGGCCGTGCGCGAGCTCCGAGAGTCATTGGCGCAGAATCATACTCACGCAACACTCGTCAGCGAGGCCGAGTCCGCCGTCGCCGCGCTGCGGGCGTCCGGCGAGATGGATCCGGAAGCCACACTGCTGCTGTGCAATGTCGGCAAGTCGGGTATGGACGTGGCCGTGGTGACGGCGATCGGTGACAGCCTCCGAGTCGATCAGGCCGTCCACTGCCACGAATTCGGTGGTGACCTGGTGGATTCCCTGTTCGTGGCGCACGTGCTGGACCAGGTGGCCGCCGCGCACCCCGGATTCGATCCCGCCGATCGCCGCAATTGGGCCGCGCTGCGCGAGCTGCGCACCGGAGTCACGCGCGCCAAACATCAGCTGTCGAGCAATGTCTCCGCCACCATGGAGGTGAATCTGCCCGGCATCCGCGACAATCTGCGCATCGTGCGATCGGAGCTGGAGTCCGTGATCGCCGATCTGGTATGGCAGGCGGTACAGCGCATCACGCAATCACTCGACAGCGCGCTCCGAACCGGCCACGCCGTCGACTGCATCGTCCTCACCGGTGGCAGCTCGGCGATTCCGCTCCTCACCGAGAACCTCTCCGCTGCAACAGAAGTCCAGATCATCACCGCCACCGATCCGGCACACACCGTGATCCGCGGCGCCACCCTGCTCGCCGCCCGCACGCTGCGTGCCCGTCCCCGCCCCGACTCCGCGGCACGCGTCCTGCCGCCGGGCATATCGGCCGCGGCCGCCGCACCATCACCCGAGCGCGCATCCGTGCCACAGCCGAGATCCGCTGCACCCCAGCCGAAGCCGATGGTGGCGAAACGACTCCCGACCTCGCCGCCGCCCCGACCCGGAGACGCCGACGACGACCGATCACAGCCGGGACGCCGGACGTCCAGGCCCGCCCTGTGGGCGGCTGCCGTCGCCGCCGCGGTGCTGGCGGTCCTCGGTGGGGTGGTCGTCGCTTTCGACCACACGCCCGCCACCGGTCCGCACACCTCGGCCACCTCCCAGGCGCCGGGCCGCCCGACCTCGGCCGGCGGTCGCCACTGAGCCGCCTTCCATCGGCGCCCCGCCTACCGCACCAGGTCGCTCCAGAACTCGCAGCGGTGGTCGGCGTAGAAGGCATCGGAGAACTGGTTGCCGCCGGGACGGAAGGAGAGGAATGACGGTGCGGCCGTGGTGTATTGCGGGATGGCGGGCAATCCTTGCGGATCCGCGGTGCCCGCGGTGATGAAGCGGGTCCAGTAGCGGCGCATTTCGTCCTGCAGGCGCTGCTGGCCGGGGGTCATGGCGACGTGCAGGAGCGGGCCGGCCTGCACGAGGTCGAAGAGGGAGGGGAGTTCCGCGGCGTGGTAGGCGCCCATCGGGAAGGTGCTGGGCGGGGCCAGGGCGGTCCGGTCGTCGAATTCGTAGACGTAGGTGGGATTCTGGCGGCCGAAGTCGCCGAGCTGGTCGGCCATCCCGCAGACGAACTTGTCGGTCCAGGCCCGGACGAGCGCCAGCGTGGGCTGCGCGTAGTCGCCGAGGGGGTACTCCGCCATGATCCGATCGACCTGCGCCTGGTCCATGCCGCCCAACCGGGTAGCGAGCAGGGTGGGATAGTCCGCGGCGGTCATCCTGGCACCGAGCGGGATGCCGTAATCCATCCACACCCACAGCGCCATCTCGTCATGGTTGGAGCCGATGAAGGTCGGAACATGGTTCATCCCACCGGCTTTCAGCACGGCAATGGGATCGCGCGGGAGATAGTCGTTGCCGTACACCACATTCGCCGACTCGGGTGCGCGATCGACGAGCACGTCTGCCGGAAGACTGCGCAGACAGGCCGCGTCCGCTCCCGGGCATCCGGCTCCGGACGCCCAGGCATCACCCTCGGCCTCGGCGGCGGCGAGGGCCTGCCCGGCGCACAGTCCGCTCTGCATCATGGCCGCGTGGAACAGCCCGGCCGAGGAGGGCGTGGCCAGCTGCGCGCAGATCGAAACCCCGCCTGCCGATTCACCATCCACCGTCACCCGGCTCGGGTCGCCGCCGAACGCCGCGATATTGCGCTGCACCCAGCGCAGCGCGGCCTGCTGATCCATCAGCCCGTAGTCCCCCGAGCCGTCGCCCTCGTCCAGTGCCGAGGCGGCCAGGAAGCCGAACGTCCCGAGCCGGTAGTTGATGGTGACCACGATGCTGTCGCCATCGGGCTGCGACACCAGAGGCGCTGCGCCGTACATGCTTCCGGTGCCCGTCTGCAGGCCGCCGCCGTGAATCCACACCATGACCGGCAGCCTGCGGCCGTCGGCGGGCAGGGTGGGCGGCGTCCAGACGTTCAGGTAGAGGCAGTCCTCATCGGTCGAGCGCAGCCCGCCCGCGCCCGTGGCCTGCGCGCATTTCGGCCCGGCGTCGCGGGCCTCGCGGACGCCCGGCCACGGCGGCACGGGTGCGGGCGGCCGCCAGCGCAGCGCGCCCACCGGCGGTGCGGCGTAAGGGATTCCATTGAAGAGCCGGTAGTCCGGGGCGAGCACGCCGTGCAGGCTGCCGCTGTCGATGGCGACGGTGTCGGGGGCAGCCGGCAGGGCCCGCGCCACCGGTCCGTTCACCGCGAGAACCGTCACCAGCAGGGCGACCACCGAGAGCACCGCCCCGGCTCCCCATCCCATCCTCTTCCGGTCGCGCACGATCACCCGAGCCTCCTGGGCCAGCAGCGTTATCGCGTAACCGTTCGATACTAATCGGCTGTCCGGTACGGAGGCCCGGAGTCTCGAGACGCGCGCAAAACCCCTGCATACGAGTGGGTCACCGCGCGGCGGCCGTCTCACGGCGAGACGGCCGTTGACAGTCCGTACAGGGCCGGAAACCGTGGGCGCATGACCCGGACCTCACCCCACGCCCTCGACCTGTTCGACCCCGCGCACCTCGACGATCCCTATCCGCTGTACCGGCGACTGCGCGAGGAATCGCCGGTGTACCGCATCCCGGGCACCGACTTCTACCTGGTGACCTCGTGGGATCTGGTGACCGAGGCGGTGAATCGGCCCGCCGAGTTCTCCTCGCACCTCACCGGCGCGCTGCTGCGGCAGGAGGGTCGGCCGCCCGCCACCTTCGACATGGACGGCGGCGGCCAGGCCATCCACGTGCTGGCCACCGAGGACGATCCCAGCCACCAGGCACAGCGGAAACTGGTCCAGCCCTTGCTGGCCAAGCGGATTCGCGGGCTCGGACCCACCGCCGCCGAGCTGGTGGACCGGTTGTGGGCCGAGCAGCTGCACGACGATCGCATCGACTGGGCGACCGGCATGGCCGACCGGCTGCCGCTGGCGCTGGTCGCCGACATCATCGGGCTGCCGGATGCGGATGTGCCACACCTGCTCACGTGGGCCTACGACAGCACCGAGATGCTGGGCGGAGTCGTCGAGGCCGAACGCTTCGGACAGCTGGTCACCGCTGCCACCGAGCTGGCCGCCCATCTGCACACCAGGTTCGCCGCTGCCCGACAGGATCCGGGCGACGACCTGCTCGGCGTACTGGCCCGCGCCTGCACGGCCGGCGACATCACCGAGGCGGTGGCGGTGCTGATCCTGGTCCAACTCGTCGGCGCGGGCGGCGAATCCACGGCCGGGCTGATCGCCAACGCCGCGCGCCTGCTCGCCACCCGCCCCGAACTCCAGGACGAGCTGCGCCGCGAACCCGCGCTGCTGCCCGCGTTCCTCGACGAGGCGCTGCGGCTGGAATCACCCTTCCGCGGCCATCATCGGCACGTCACCTCCGATACCGCCCTGGGCGGCACCGAGATTCCCGCGGGCAGCCACGTGCTGCTGCTGTGGGGTGCGGCCAATCGGGATCCGGCCCGCTTCGAGCATCCCGACGCCATCGACCTGGACCGCCGCAGCGGGGCCAACAATCTCGCCTTCGGGCGCGGCATCCACTTCTGCATCGGCTCGGCGCTGGCCAAACTGGAGGCCACCACGGCCCTGACCGCGCTGCTGGACCGCACCACCGGATTCACCCTCGTCGAAGACGCCCCGCCGCAGAGGTTTCCGAGTATCTTCGTGCGCCGTCACCGCAACCTGCCGCTGCGCATCCGCTGATCCGCGCGGATTCTTCCGCGCGTCCGCCGCGTGCCGGCGGGTCGGTCACGGCATGATCGTCGTCGATCGGGGGGATTCACCGTCGTGACCACAGGAAAAGGGGTTCTGTTCGTGAAGACCGTGTACCTCCGCCGCATCGCCCTGGCCACGCTCGCCTGCGCCGCCTCCGGCGCCTTCGCCGCCCCCGCGTCCGCCGACGCGGCCCCGCAGCAGATCACGCTCGACTACTCCAAGGGCCGCTGCGCCCAGACCACCCTGCTGGCCCACTCGTTCACGCCGACCACGCTGGAGATCACCACCTCCAGCAACTTCACCGACGACGCCAAGATCGACATGAACGGGCAGCGCACCCCGCTGCCCGACACCTACGGCGCCCAGACCACCCGGATCGACCTGGGCACCCCGATGCCCGGGGTCATCCCCTTCGAGGTCTCCGGCTCGGAGTGGCCGGGCAGCGCCGGCACCGGCTGCAAGGGCTGGATCATCATCGCCTGACACGCCCGCGAGAACGACCGAGCCCCGGAGTTTGTCCTCCGGGGCTCGGTCGTTCCGGCTCACTTGCCGTGGGCGCGCAACTGGTACAGACCCTTGGTCTCGGCCACCACCACGCCATTGGCATCGGTCACCACGGCCTCGAGGGTGAAGTCGGCCTTGCCCTTGGCCTCGACCTCCTCGGTGATGCGCGCGATCTCCGCCTCCGACAGCGTGGCCTCGGCGCGCACATCGGTGGCGGCGGGCTTGCGGAAGAAGATGTGCAGATCCTTCACCAGGGGGAAGTACTTGGTGGTGTCGAAGCTGGCGATGGCGAGCGCGCCGCCCAGGATCTCCGCGACGGTGAACAGCACGCCGGCGTACATGACGCCGAAGTGATTGCCATTGCCCTCGACCGGCACCGTGGTGGCGGCGAAACCGGGGCGCACCTCGTCGGCACGCACCCCCATCTTGTGCGCGATCGGAATCGTGAACTCCAGACCACCGTTCACGACCTCGTTCAGCGGCGGGGCATCGTTCCCCATGCGGACCTCCTCGTCCCGGAAATAGGGCAACTTACTGACGTATTGCCAACAACGTGAATCATTATGGGTGAGAGGGTTGTGGCGCAACTCTTTCAGCCCACGGGTGAAGCCCGCCACATTCGGGCAAATCATCCCATGGCACCCCTAGTATGCAAGTTGTGTCCAAGACCTTCTCCGCCGCCGAGCGGGCCTACCGCGAAATCAAGGAACGCATCCTGAGCGGCGACCTGCCGGGCGGGGAGCTGGTCAGCGAGAACGAGATGGCCGGGGAGCTGGGCACCTCCCGCACTCCGGTCCGCGAGGCCTTCCTCCGGCTCGAGACCGAGGGCTGGATGCGGCTCTACCCCAAGCGCGGTGCGCTGGTGGTGCCGGTGCCCTCGCGCGAGGCCGAGCATGTGATCCATGCCCGCTACATCGTGGAAACCGGCGCGGTGGACGCACTCACCCGCATCGCCCGCGCGGGGCTGATCCCCCGGCTGCGCGAATCCCTGGACCGCCAGGGCGAACTCGCCGGCGCGGGCGACCTCGACGAATTCGCCATCGTGGACGCCGATTTCCATCGCGAGTACGTGGTGGCCGCCGACAATCCACTGCTCATCGGCTTCTACGACTCGCTGCGCGAGCGCCAGCGCCGGATGAACAGCGTTGCACTGCACCGGGGCGAGACCCATCCGCACCGGATCATCGAGCAGCACACCCGGCTCGCCGATCTGATCGAAGCCGCCGACGCCGCCGGTTTCGCCGAAGCACTCGCCGAGCACCTCACCGACGTGCACGGCGTGACCCTGAGAGGACTGTGATGGCGACGCTGACAGCCGTCGGCACCCGCACCACCGGTATCGGCACCCATCCCAGGGCGTGGCTCGGCGTGGCCGCGGCGATCTTCGCGATCGCCTGGGGCGGCAATGAATTCACGCCGCTGCTGGTCATGTACAAGCGGGACGGGCTGCCCGTCACCACCGTGGATCTGCTGCTGTTCGAATACGTGCTGGGCATCGTCCCCGCGCTGCTCATCGGCGGCCCGCTCTCCGACCGCTACGGCCGCCGCCCGCTCATGCGGCCCGCGCCCTTCATCGCGGCCACCGGCTCGACCCTGCTGGCCTTCGGATCCGCTTCCGTCCCCATGCTTTCCGCCGGACGCGTGCTGTGTGGCATCGCGCTGGGCCTGGCCATGGCGGTGGGCAGCAGCTGGCTCAAGGAACTCTCGCAGCCGCCGTTCACGGCCGAGACCGCCTCGGGCACCGGGGCGCGACGCTCGGCCATGAGCCTCACCGGCGGCTTCGGCGTGGGCGCGGGCGTGGCCGGAGTGCTGGCCCAGTGGGCGCCGTGGCCGGACACCCTCGCCTACCTGATCAATGTGACGCTGTGCGTGCTGGCGGCCGCGCTGCTGTTCCGCACCCCGGAAACCACTGCCCCGCAGGCGAATCCGGGTCGGCTGCTGGACGATCTGAAGGTCCCCGCCGCCGCGCACCACCGCTTCCGCACCGTGGCGCTGCCGGTGTGCCTGTGGCTGTTCACCTCGTCGGCGGCGGCCTACGCCATCATGCCGACCCTCATGATGCCCAAGGTCCACGGCGCGCCCATCGCCTTCTCGGCCCTCATCACGGTCATCACGCTGGGCTGCGGGTTCGGCATCCAGTCCGTCGCCCGCCGCATCGACCGGCCGGGCTCGCTGCGCCTGCCGGTCCTGGCGCTGAGCCTGGTGATCACCGGAATGGTGCTGGCCGCAGCGGCTTCCGCCACCCTCACCATGTGGCTGACCGTGCTGACCGCCATCGCATTGGGTATGGGCTTCGGCAGCGGCCTGGTCGCGGGCCTGCTCGAGATCGAGCGCATGGCCCGGCCCGACGACCTCGCGGGACTGACCGCGGTGTTCTACGCGGTCAGCTACCTCGGCTTCGGTGTCCCGGCCGTCATGGCGGTCTGCCACGACAGCACCGGCATCGGCTACCCGGCCATGTTCGGCGTCCTCGCCGCCGGGTGCGCGCTCTGCCTGGGCATCGTGAGCCGCGCCCGCGCAGCTTGACCCGAGCTGCACGAAACTCCGGAAAACAGTGGTGGCGGCCCGAATTCGGGCCGCCGCCACTGTCGTATCACCTCCGCGTCACAGCGAGCGGGAGATGATCTCCTTCATGATCTCGCTGGTGCCGCCGTAGATGCGGTTCACGCGCGAACCCGTGTACATGTTCGCGATCGGGTACTCCATCATGTAGCCGTAGCCGCCGAACAGCTGCAGGCACTTGTCGACCACCTTGTCGGCGGTCTCGGCGGCGAACAGCTTGGCCATGGACGCGGTCGACGGATCGTTCCTGCCGTCGATGTACTGCTGAATCGCGTAGTCCACCAGCGTCTTGATGGCCAGCGCCTCGGTCTTGACCTCGGCCAGGGTGAAGGCATTGTGCTGGAACTTGCCGATCGGGCGGCCGAACGCCTCGCGCTCCTTGGAGTAGCGCAGCGCCTCCAGCACCGCCGCCTCGGCCAGGGCCGAGCACAGGCTGGCGATGATCAGGCGCTCGCGGGCCAGCTGCTCCATCAGTTGATAGAAGCCCAGACCCTCCTGCGCGCCGAGCAGATTGGCGACCGGGACGCGCATGTCGGAGAAGAACAGCTCGCGGGTGTCCTGGGCGTGCTGGCCCATCTTCTCCAGCACCCGGCCGCGCTCGAAGCCCGGCAGATCCTTGGTCTCGGCCACGATGAGCGAGACGCCGGCCGCACCCTGGGACGGGTCGGTCTTGGCCACGATCACCAGCAGATCGCAGTGAGTGCCATTGGAGATGAATGTCTTCGAGCCGTTGATGACGTAGTGGTCGCCCGCGCGGATGGCGGTGGTGCGCACCGACTGCAGGTCCGAACCGGTGCCCGGCTCGGTCATGGCGATGGCCAGCACCAGCTCACCGCTGATGATGCCCGGCAGCCACTTCCGGCGCTGCTCCTCGTTGCCGTAGTGGTAGACGTAGTGCGACACGATCGGCGAGTGCACCGAGAAGCCGAAGCCATTGTCGTGCGCGTAGACCAGCTCCTCCTGGACCACGGCCTGCAGGCCGAAATCGCCACCCGCGCCGCCGAATTCCTCGGGCAGGTCCAGCCCGAGCAGACCGGCGTCACCGGCCTTGTTCCAGAACTCACGATCGACCATGTGCTGCTTGGTCCAGCGCTCGCGGTTGGGCGCGGACTCCTTGCGGAAGAACTCCGCCGCGTGCTTGCGCAGCTCGCGGTGCTGGTCCGTCTCCCAGGTGGGGCGGTAGTCGGGGAACAGTACGGACATCGGTGTCACTCTCCGTTGTTGCGTCGGATGCCGTTGAGCGGCAGGTCTTCCCGAGCGGCGATGGCTTCGAGCTCGGCAATGGTCTTGTCGGCGAACGCCTTCCGGAAAGCCTCGTGGGTGCCGTCGGTCCCGAAGGTCGCCAGCGCACCCAGGAAGAAGTGCGGCTCCACCGCCCCCAGCGCGATGTAGCCGTCTGCGCACTCGTAGACGGCGTAGCCGGGGAAGGCTCCGCCGGCACCGCCCCGTCCCCCATGAGCCGGTACCGCACCGCGTCGCCCGTGCGGGCCGCGGCCTCTTCCAGCGCCACCCGATACGGCTGTCCCGCACCGGTTCCCGCCCGGCGCACCCGGGCGCCAGCGCGCCGCATCGTTGGTTCCTCCATGCAGCGAACGATACAGTTGTATTGTAAGTCGGTCAATCATAACGCCAGCTCAGCGCCTGACCGGGAACCGCTACTAGTCGACGTAAAATCGGCGGACGCAATCGACGAGTTGAGGGGCGATGCTGAATCCACGAGCCACCAATGACGACCTGACCGCCAAGGCCCGCATCCGCAATGCCGCCATGGACCTGTTCGCCCAGTACGGCGACTCCCGGGTCTCGCTGCGCGCGGTGGCCGCCGAGGCCGGCGTCACCCTCGGGCTCGTCCAGCACCATTTCAAGACCAAGGACGGCCTGCGCGACGCGGTCGACAAGCTGGTCGTCGACTACTTCGCCCAGACCGTCGCCTCGATTCCCCCTACCGGCACGCACGCCGAAGTCGCGTCGGCCCGCGACGAAGCGGTCCGCCGGATGCTGCACGACAACCCGGCCGTCGTGAACTACATTCGCCGCTCCCTGCTGGAACCCTCGGAAACCCGCATCCATCTCCTGGACGCCCTCGTGGACCTGACCCGCAGCGAGGTCGCCGGCCTGCGGGAGGCCGGCCTGGCCTCCACCGACAAACCCGAATCCGCCCAGATTGTCGCCGTCCTGATCCGCCAATTCGGCGAACTCCTACTGGCCCCCATGCTCGACGCCGTCTGGGAACGCGTCTCCCCCGACAACCCCACCCGCCCGCGCCTGTCGATCACCGTCAGGGACTGAGCAGAGAGCCGCGACCGAAGGACAGCGCGATGACGGAAACCGACTGCCTGATGTCCTCGCCCCCGATGGCTCGGCGACTCCTGGAATCCATCGCCGCCGTCGACGCCGGTGATGTCGAAATGCACGAACTCATGGATATCCCGGACGAAAACGAAACCGCTGAATGATCTCGGTACTCGTCGGTCAGCGCAGGTGAGTCTCGAAGAAGGCGAAGATGCGCCGCCAGGCGTCCTCGGTGGCTTCCTCGTTGTAGCCGAGGCCCGTGACCCGGATGACCGGTTCGGCCGGGGTGAGGTTGGCGAAGGCGTGGGTGACGCCGGGGTAGGTCTTCACATCGTGGTCGATGCCATAGTCGGTCAGGACGCGTTCGAGTTTCGAGCCGCGGCCGGGATTGGCCGGGTCGAGGGCGCCGTAGCTGGCGACGATGGGGCAGGAACCGCGCAGGATGTCCTGGTAGTTGCCGCGGCCGGAGGGGTAGAAGGGGGCCGCGGCGTCGAAACCCTTGGTGGCAGCCAGGAGTGCGAACCCGCCGCCCAGGCAGAAGCCGACCACAGCCACCCGGCCGGTGCAGTTCGGATCGGCGATGAGATGGGCGCGGGCGCTGAGGATGTCGTGGACGGTGGTGCCGTTCCCATTGGACAGCAGTTCCCGGATCACGCTCGGCACGCACCGAACCCGGCCGCGCGCGAAAAGATTCGGAACGATGGCGAGATACCCGTTGTCGGCCAGGCGGCCGGCGATGGTCCGCATGTCGTCGTTGACACCCACCATGTCGTGCACCACCACGACACCGGGCCAGGGCCCGGGTCCGGCCGGAGTGGCGACATAGGCGTCGATGGCGCCGTCGGGTGTGGTCAGTTGGATCGTGCTCACCGGTGAGCCCCCTCCGTCGGAGATCGAACTAACCGGGGCATCGTAGCGCGTCTGGGACAATCTGCCGCTCCCCGCCGCGCATCGCGACGGGGGGCGGCCGAGTGCCGTTGTGCGCGATCAGCTTTCGACGGGCAGACCCGCCTCGGTCCAATCCTGGATGCCGTCGCGGTACTTGCGGACATTGGTGTAGCCCAGCCGCTCCAGCCGGGTGGCCACGTTCTGGCTGTTGGGGCAGGCGGCGTTGGAGCAATAGGTGACGATGGCCGCGTCGCGATCCGGAAGCAGGTGCGGCGCGCGGCTTTCCACCTCGGACTCGACCAGCGCGAGCGCGCCGGGGAGGTGGGCCTTGGCGTAGTACTTGCCGCCGAGGGCGTCGAGCACGATGACCGAACCGGCCTCGATCTCCTGCACGAGTTCGTCGCGTGTGATGAGTGCGGTCATGGAAGTTCCTTTCCGAGAATATGTGCGTGTGCACGCTACTACTTACGTGCGCGCGCACGCAACTGGTTATGATGGGCCGGTGTCCGCCTCCCGATCCCATCCGGCCGTCCACGCCTGGGCCGCCCTGCTGCAGGTCCACGCGAAACTCGTGCCCGAGCTCGACGCCGCCCTGCGCCGCGCCACCGGACTGCCGCTGAGCTGGTACGACGTGCTGCTGGAACTCGATGGGCCACACCGGCTCCGAATGAGCGACCTGGGTGAGCGGGTGGTGCTGAGCCGCACCCGGGTCAGCCGCCTGGTGACCGAGATGGAGTCGGACGGTTTGGTTCGGCGTGAATCCAATCCGGACGACGGCCGCTCGGCGTTCGTGAGCATTACCGATGCGGGCCGCCGCCGCTTCCGTGAGGCCGCGCCGCATTATCTGACCGGCATCGAGCAGCGCTTCGGGGGCAGACTGGATCCGGCCGAACTCGAGACCGTCGCAACGGCATTGCGCAAGGTGCTCGGCCCGGCCGAGGTGACCACACCGGATTCGAACAGAGGAGATATCTAGTGCGTTTCGGCATCTTCATCCCGCAGGGCTGGCGGCTCGACCTGGTCGGTATCGATCCCGCCGCGCAGTGGGGAGTGATGCGGGACCTGGCGCAGCGCGCGGATTCGGGGGACGTCTGGGAGTCACTGTGGGTGTACGACCACTTCCACACCGTGCCGGTCCCCACCGAGGAGGCCACCCACGAGGCGTGGTCGCTCATGTCCGCGCTGGCGGCCAGCACCACGCGTATCCGGCTGGGGCAGATGTGCACCGCCATGAGCTACCGGGACCCCGCCTACCTGGCCAAGGTCGCCGCCACCGTGGATCTCATCTCGGGCGGCCGGGTGGAAATGGGCATCGGCGGTGGGTGGTACGAGCACGAATGGCGCGCCTACGGTTACGGATTCCCCTCCGCCGGTGTGCGATTGGGCCGCCTGGACGAGGGCGTGCAGATCTTCAAGCAGGCGTGGACCACCGGCAAGGCCACTCTCGACGGCAAGCACTACCAGGTCGACGGCGCGATCGTGCGCCCGCTTCCCCTGCAGGAGGGCGGAATTCCGATCTGGATCGCGGGCGGCGGCGAGAAGGTGACGCTCCGGATCGCGGCGAAGTACGCCCAGTACACCAATTTCGCGGGCGATCCGGAGACCTTCACCCAGAAGTCGGACCTGCTGCGCGCCCACTGTGCCGCGGTCGGAACGGAATTCGACGCCATCACCCGGAGCTCCAACTTCAATACCCTCGTCGGCGCGACCGAGGCCGAGGTGCAGGACCGCCTGTCCCAGCTGGAGGCCCGCCTGACCCCCTTCGTCGGGGCCGAGGGCGCGGCCCAGCACGTGAAGGATCTCTTCCGTGACTCCCCCGCCGTCGGCACCCCCGAGCAGATCGTCGAACGGCTCTCGCGCGTCAGGGATCTCGGGCTGGGCTACTCCATCCACTACTTCCCGGAGACCGCCTACGACACCTCCGGACTGGAGCTCTTCGAGCGCGAGGTCGTCCCCGCACTGCGCTGAACCCGAAAACCGCCCGCTGACACCGATGTCCGGGTCAGCGGGCGGCATGCGGGGCATCGCCGGATCGGACCGATGGGTCGACACCCGATGCGCGGGTCGGGCCGGTCAGGGGGAAGCACCTGACACGATGTCGCACGGCCGATCCGGCGAGCCGCCGGGTGGTCAGCGGGGCAGCGTCACCGGATCGGTGCAGCTGGCGGGGGCGTCGACCAGCGAGCAGGTCTTGGGCTCGCGGGTCGGGCGGTAGTCGGCGGGGACGCCGCCCGAGCGGGTGATCTCGGTGTAGGCCGGGACCGCGTCGGTGGGGCGGCGGGTGAGGGTGGGGTCGGTCCGGACGTCCACCGTGTAGAGGCCGAATCGCGGTGTGTAGGAACCCCACTCGTAGTTGTCGGTGAGGCTCCAGTAGTTGTAGCCGATCACGTTCATGCCGTCGGCTTTGGCGCGCTGCACCCAGTAGACGGTGTCGCGCAGGTCGTCCGCCCGGGTGTACCCGTCGTCGCGCGGCTTGCCGTTCTCCGTGGGCATGCCGTTCTCGACGATATAGAGCGGCTTACCCGGGAAGGCGTGCGAATAGTGTTCCAGCGCATAGTAGATGCCGTCGGCCTGCAGCGGGTTGTGCCAGAGCTGGCTGATGTTCGCCGAACGCAGAGCATCCGGGGACAGGCCGTAGTAGTAGTCGATTCCGATGTAGTCCAGCTTGGCGGCGATCTTGCCGATGAGCGGGCCGTTCACCGCGTCCTCCGCCGACGGGAGGTAGGCGACATTGCTGGTGACCAGCGCGTCCGGCTGCACCTGGTGGATGTAGTCGTAGATGGCGTTGTGCGCCTGCGCGATCCGGTCCTGCATGATCGGCACCGCGGTCACCGGCAGCGAGCCCATCCGGACCTCGTTGATCATGTACATGGCCGGCTCGTTGAACGTGACCCAGAGCGGATTGCCCGCCGCGTAGCGGTCCACGATGGTGCGCGCGTTGGCCAGCCAGTCGTCGACCATCCCCGGCTGATTCCAGCCGCCCCGATCCGCCTCCCAGCCCGGGTACACCCAGTGGTCGAGGGTCAGCATGGGCCGCATGCCCGCCGCCTCGATGGCCCCGATCACCCTGTCGTAGAAGCGAAGTCCGTCCTCGTCCCACACGCCCGGCCGGGGCTGAACCCGCGCCCATTCGATGCCGATCCGGTACACCTTCACGCCCAGCTGTCTCGCCAGCTCGATATCGGACCCGTAGCGGTCGGCGAAGTCGATCGAATCCCCGTACGGGTCGTCGGTTTTCCCGGAGGCGGCGTAGCGGGACCAATTGCTGTCCGGCGCATGCCCTTCGGACTGGAATCCCGAGGCCGCCACGCCCCACAGGAAATCCGGGCCGAGCGGCGCGATCCGCGCGGGCGGTTCCGGCCGGGCGAAGGCCGGGGCCGCACTCGCGGTGAGGGCGGCGGCGGCCAGGACGACCGGGGCGAGGTTGCGGAGGCGGAATCGCATGGGCAAAACCGTACAGCGCTCGGTTTTGGTGGACAAGCAACTCTCAGAGTCCGCTTAAACTCGACCGATGGCGAAACGAGGCCCCTACGGGAAAGGCATCGAACGGCGGGAGCAGATCCTGGAGGCCGCGCTGCACACCATTGCCGAGCGCGGATTCCTGGCCACCTCGGTGGCCGAGCTGGCCGAGGCGGTCGGCCTGAGCCAGAGCGGGCTGCTGCACTACTTCGGCTCCAAGGAGGAGCTGTTCGTCGCGGTCCTGCGCAAACGCGACGAGATCGACGTGGCCGCCATGGGCGACCCCACGCCCGAGGCGCTCATCCAGCTCATTCGCCGTAACACCCAGGTGCCCGGCCTCATCGAGCTGTTCACCCACATGCAGGCGGCCGCCGCCGATCCGAACCACCCCGCCCACGAGTACATGCGCCTGCACTACGAACTCGGCACCGCCGGCTTCGCCGAGCTCATCCGCGGCATCCAGCGGGCGGGCGGCATCCCGGAGTCCGTCGACGCCGAGGTGATGGCCACCGCGTTCATGGCCCTGGCCGACGGCCTGCAATCGCGCTGGCTCATCGACCCGTCCATCGACATGGAGTTCTATCTCCGGCAGTGCTGGACCCGGTTCACCGGCATGACGTTCACCGCAGACTGACCGATCCACGCCGCCTCAGCGACTGCCCGCCAGCGTCAGCGCGCAGATCACAGTTCGCTCATCTCGACACCGGCGATTGCCGCACCCTGTTCCGCACCGCCCTCGAAAAAGCTTGGGACGACATCTCTTCCATCTGACCTGGGGGCCGCGCTGTACCCCAGGATCGCGGTGGCCGCGGCCGCACCGTACGCACGACTCGCGACGTCCGGACGCGCGGACGGGAAGTTCGAGCGATGCATCACGGTGACGTTGTTGGCCAGCGTCACCGTGGCGTCCACGCGGGTCACCACGCAGTTGCCGCCCGACTTGGCCGTCAGATCGACCACCACGGCACCGTTCGGCAACGCCGCCAGACCCGCCCGGTCCAGCAGCACCGGTGCCGCCGTCCCGCGCCGTCCGGCCGCACACACCACCAGATTCGGACGGACGGAACGGATGTAGTCCGCGACCCGGTCCGGATCGGGATCGAGAAGAAAGCGATTCGCGCCCCGGGCCGACGCGGTGGCGCGCTGCTCGGCTCGGCGACCGATGGCCGCCGGTGACGCGTCACCACAGCGAACCGCGGCGTCGATGGCGGCGAGCCCGGCCTGCCCACAGCCGATGATCAGCGCACGCACCGCACAATCCGGATCCTGCTCGCGTAGGCGCTCACGCCCCTCGCGGTAGGCCACCTCACCGGCGATCCGGCTCATGGCGGTCAGCGGATCGAGGTGAGCCGTCTCGAGATCCGGTGGCATGTGCTCGAAGCCCACCGACTCCACCCCGTATTGGCTCAGCCGGTGAATGGACCGGCGGCGCTTCACCGGATCCTGGAATCCGAGTAGTAGCTGCCCGGTCCGGGTCGGCATCGTATCCAGGTCGTAGGCAGGCGGTTTGACCCAGGCGACCAGGTCGGCGACGGCGAAGACGCACTCGGGTCCCGGCACCACCGAGGCGCCGGCGGCCCGATAGTCGGCGTCGTCGAACCGGGCCCACCGCCCGGCATCCTGCTCCACCACCACCTTCAGCCCGCTGCGGACCAGCGCCGTCACATCATCCGGTGTGGAGGCGACACGCAGTTCGTGGGCGGCGGTTTCGCGCAGCACGCCGACGGTGGAGACCCGCGGGGACCGAGCCGGAATCCGTCGTTCCAGCAGGGCGCCGGAATACGTCATGCCGGCGTCGATCCGCTGGAGCAGCCGCTCGATGCGGTCGAACAACTCGACGACCAGATCCGGACCCACCTCACCGGTGGCGCGCCGGGGCGTTGTCACATTGAGCCGCACGCCCATTCGATGCGATCCGGTGCGGTCCAGCGCCACGCAGTCGATGCCGGCCGCCATCAGCAGCAGGTCCTCCAGGTCCGCGCTGGATCGCACCGCCGCCGCCGACATCACCCCGGCATCGAATTCGATCGTGAGGAACATGCCGTCCCGGCTGCCCAGCGGCCGCAGCAGTTCGGTGCCGAATCCAGCATTGATCCCGGCCACCAGCCGACGCGCGGAATCCATCCGGTCCCGCAGCAGCACGCGGTTCCGGATCAGGTAGCCGTCCGAGGTGCCCTCGATCGTGGCACGGGCCAGATGCGTGGTCTCACGCTGGAAGGCGACACGTAGTCGCTCGCGTACCCGGGCCAGCCACTGCTGGTCGCCCGAACAGGCCGCACCCAGCTTGCACGGCCCGAAGGCGTTGAACGCCTTGGAATTACCGGTGATGCTGAGGACCCGGTCATACAGTCGGACCGGGCCATCGGCCGTCGGGACGACGATCGACGCAATCGGGATGTGCCCCTCGACGAGTAGGTCGAACGACATATCGCAGATCACCGGCACATCGGCGGCGACGAGCACCCGGCCGATCTCGACCAGCTGCTCGACGGTGTAGTCGGCGACCACCGGGTTGCCGGGCAGGGTCAGCAAAACGCCGCACAGGTTTCCCTGCGCCGCATGGTGTTTCAGGGTTCGCTCCAGCGATACCGGGTCGATCCGGAAGTCGCTGCCCGGGGTCACACTGCTGGTCGCCATCCGCATGCGGAACTTGGCGATGTGCCCGGCCACGCTCTTGTAGTAGCCCTCCGGGCAGACCAGGACGCCACCGGGCCGAGCCAGCGTGGCGATCGCCTCCTCCAGCAGGACGGTGCTCGAGTAGGGGCTGACGATCACCTCGCCGGGATCGATATCGACTCCCGGCATTCCGTCGATCGGTTGCGATATCCGCGCGAACAGCCGCTCGGCAGCCAACCTGCGCAGGACCGCCGGTTGCTTCTTGGCGTAGGGCGACCCGTCCCGGCCGTCGGTGAGATTTCCGCCGCCCGCCGCGCCATGACCGGCCATCACCTCGGCCCATGCGGAATTCAGGGCCGCCGTGGCGTTCCGGTCCATGGGCAGCCCGGTTTCACCGTGATACGCGTCGATGATCCCGCGATAGATCCGGCCGTTCGTCCCGGCGAACCGGCTCTCGCTGTCGAGGTAGTTCCGCGCGAGATGCTTGCGCTGGTCGGAACGGTCCGCCACGTCGACCGGGTCCAGCGGCGGCGACACCGCGAACCCTCGGCTCATCTGGGCGCGCCTTCAGATCCGGGCTGCCCGTCGCTCCACGCCTGACGCAGGGCCGCACGGAAACGGTCGCGGCAGTCCTCCTGGTCCAGGTGCTCGAACCGAATCAGTCCCGTCCGCTCCACGAGATCGTTGACGACGAGCGCCATTCCGTCCGCCCTGAGATCGCGGAGGTGCTTGAACTTGCGGTGGGCGGTCTGGACATCGTGCCAGAGTGAGGAGAACCGGCTGGAGTCACGCTCGCGACGGCGGAAATCGTAGTCGCCCGCCAGCACGTAACTGTCGTCGACGATGAGCATGCCCTGTGCGTTGGGAGCGAACTCCCGGTTCACCAGGGTGGTTTCCACGTTCGCCTTGACCTGTTGCCAGAGCTTGTCCTCATAGGGCGTCACGTTCACCACGTCGTCCAGCACATAGACACGCTGCACCGACACACCGGCTCGGGCTTTGGCGAGGATCGCCCGGTGATATTCGACGCCGACGTCGCCGCCGATCGCGCCCAGTTCGGCGGTGTGGATCGCGCAGATCCGCTGTTGCGCGCGATCCAGCACCGTCAGCCAGTCCAGGACCGTATTCCATTCCGGCACAACGACACTGCCCGAGGGAATCTGCACCAAGACCTCCTCGGCCCGGACCAGCTGGCGCTCGGCGATCTCCCGGAGCGGCACGAGTTGCTCACCCATGTCGTCGAGGTTGGACAGGCTCTGGGCGAGCGCGAGGACGCGGGCGGCCAGGTCGGGCTTCTCGGTCGAGAGGATCTCGAAGCGGATACGCAGGTCGCTGATGACACGCTCGGCCTCGGTCTCGTCGTCGAGGCCGGGCAGGCGTTCGCCCAGGGCCGCACTCAGCTTTTCGCGCTGGGAGCGGGGTGGAACGCGTCTGCCGTTCTCGATCTGTTGAATCAGACTGCGCGAGCAGCCGACCCGATCGGCCAGCGCCTCCTGGGTGAGATTGCGTTGCCGGCGGAGTCGCTTGACTGCCGCGCCGATCTGCTCGCCGTCCGAGGCCGAGCCAGACATGCTCGTCTCCCATCATGATCCGCATTGCTCAGACGTGTCACGCGAAGCCCATCCTAAGCACGATGTGTCATCTTCGCCATCGCAGATCTAGCACGAGTCTGCCGATTGTTTTACAGGTCAGGCTAAACGGGCAAAACGACCATGCCGAATATCAGCTGGGGCGCAGATCTGCGATTGGAATACGGCAACACTCAGCGCGACAGCACCCAAACCGCTTGATATCTACGATATCCAGGATACTTGTACGCCCATACGCCTATTTCTAAGCATCAGTTGCCTTTTCAGTATCGTCCTTGAGCAATTCTTCTGGCTATGTGCCATCGAAGCACTCCAGTATCCTTGGTGCTACAACCACTCTTCGAGGAGGTTCCCGACCTCATGGCCCTCGAATTCACCCCCTGGACCGTCCGCAGCGACAAGACGCCCGAGATAGCCTTTCGCACAACACCTTCCACCGACAGCTGGGTGCTCACCTGGCTCCCGGATCGATTGCTCACCCAGGAAGCGGCCTGCCGCGGCCTGGTGCTCGACGAGATCCTGAGCGATCCGAGTCCGGACGATCCCGATCAGGCGCTGGCGGTGGCCGAGCTGCTGGCCGCCGAGCTGGACCTCACCCTGCGCGAAGTCGTTGTGCTGCTGTGGGTTCGGTCCGCAGAGCGCGACCTGCGCACCGAATTCACCCCGGCGCCACCGCACCCGGCGGCGCCGGTACACAGCTGATCAGCGAATCCGCTGACCGGCACCACCTTTCGAGATCCCGGGGAGGAGATCTCCATGACCACCGATTCCACCCTCCGATGTTCGCGCTGCGGCTGGACCAATGCGCACGATGCCGGCGCCTGCCGGGGCTGCAGGCGGCCGCTCGGGCAAGTCGCGGCGGTGCCGCTGCCGACGGCCGGGTATCGGAGGTCCAGCTTGATCGGCACGATCACCTCGCCGCCGCGACCGATGGAAATGCCTGCGCTGCAGCCCCTGTGGTTCGTGGGCACCGCGGTGGCGCTGGTCGGCGAGGGAATGCTCCCGCTTTCGCGGGCGGCGATGGCGGTGACGGCGGGAGGGGTGGCCGTCACCGCCCTGCTCGTTCACCTGGCGGCCCGGCCCCGGATCGGGCCGCTGGCCCGGCTGGCCGGGCGCTGCGCGCCGGTACGCCGGTACCTCGGGATGCGGGTCGGTATCACCGATGATGCGGGGGCCCACTGGGTTCTGCATTTCCTGCCGCTGTTCGGCACCGACCTGCACCTGGGCGATCCCGCGTTCGCCGACGGCCATGAGAACCGGTTCGGGGAGTTCCGGGCGCTGACCGTCACCAATATCCGCACCGGCAACCGGCATTTCAGCCGCTGGGCGACCGGCTCGATCGCCGCCGCGACCAGCGTGGTGCTGGTCGGGCTGGTGCTCGGGACCGCCCCCGCCTGATCAGGCGCCCGCCCGGGCCGCCGCCGGTAGCGGCGGCACCACCGCGGGGTCGGAAAGAACTGCGCGGCGGGCGAAGCCGAGGGCGCCGGTGAGAATCCCGTTCTCGCCGAGGGCCGCCGGGGTGACCCGCAGGGCCAGGGCGGGCGCGAGGGCCCGGCGACCGGCGAGGCGGGATTCGATGGCCGGGATCAGCCAGCGGAACCAGTCGCTCAGCAGGCCGCCCAGGACCACTTCGTCGGCGTCGAGGAGTGCCGTGATGGACAGGATGGCGGTACTGAGGGCCCGGGCGGCGGTGTCGAGCGCGGCCACCGCGCGCGTGTCGGCCCGGCTCAGCAGGGCCAGCAGTTCAGCCTGAGCGGGCTGCGAACCCTTGCGACGCAACAGTTCCCCGAGTCCGGCGGCCTCGAACACCGCCTCCGGGCCCGCGAAGCAGACCAGGCAGCCGCGGGCGCCGCAGACGCAGGCGGGGCCGTCCATGGCGACCGGGATGTGCCCGGGTTCGCCGGCGATGCCGTGGCTGCCGGTGTGGATGCGGCCGTCGAGGACGACGCCGCCGCCGATCCCGGTGCCGGCCTCGATCAGCACCAGGCCGCGCGAATCATGCCGCAGGGCATGAAATTCGGCCAGGGCGGCCGCATTCGCGTCATTGACCACGTCGATCGCGACGACAGCCGCGGGCAGCCGGGCGGCCACCAGAGCACGCAGGCGGACCGGTTCCATCCAGCCGAAATCCGGTGCTACCACGACGGTTTGCGCCGCGTCGTCGCGCACGGGTCCGGCCATGGCGATCACGACCCGGGCGAGCACCGGCGCGGGGTACGGATCCGAATCCGTTTCGGCGGCGGCGAATCCGGGTAAGGACGCCTCGATGCGGGCGACGACGGCGGCGACGGCGTCTGCCATGGCCTCGGGCGTTCCGGGGGCCAGGTCGTGCGGCACGACTTCGCGGTGCACGACGCCGCCCGCGAGATCGGCGACGGCGACACCGAGATGTTCGGAGGTGATCTGGATCGCGGCCACGGCGGCGCGGCGCGGTTCGAGGCGGAGCGGCCGGCCGGGGCGGCCGCGGGTGCCGGAGCGGAGGACATCGTCCTCACGGAGCAGGCCGCGGTCGGTGAGATCGGCGACGAGGGCGGTGACGGAACCGTGGGCGAGTCCGGTGGCGGCGGCCACGTCGGTGCGGGGACAGGGACCGTGGTCGGCGAGGTGACGCAGGACCAGGCCCAGATTGCGGCGGCGGATGGCGGCGGCATCGGTGGGCGGGGGTGCGGGATCCACGGGTTTGAGACTAGGGTGCCAGTTAATTATTTCAAGTGTTGACGTAAATAATGGATCAGAGGTTGGCATGGCCGCGGAACAGATCGGACGACGGACCCTCCTGCTCGGGGCCGGGGCATTGGCGTTGACCGCTGCCTGCTCCAGTGGGAAATCCGGATCGGACCGGGCACGCGTGGCCGACACCGTCACCACCACCTCGGGGCCCGTCCGCGGCGAGCGCCGCGACACCGGCGTCGCCTTCCTCGGCATCCCCTTCGCCCAGCCGCCGATCGGCGATCTGCGCTTCGCCGCGCCCAAGAGCCCGATCCCCTGGCTGGAGACCCGCGACTGCACGAAGTACGGCCCCACCGCACAGATCAAGCAGCTGTCCGAGGTGACCGCCATCCCGGAGCCCTCCATCCCGGGCGACGGCATCCTCACCGTGAACGTCTTCACCCCGAACCCGGACCGGACCGCGAAACTGCCGGTGCTGGTGTGGATTCACGGCGGCGGCTTCGTGGCGGGCAGCCCCGCCAGCCCGTGGTACGACGGCGCGGCCTTCAATCGCGACGGCGTGGTGCTGGTGTCGGCCGGCTATCGGCTCGGCATCGAGGGCTTCCTGCATCTGGACGACGCCCCCGACAATCGCGGGGTCCTGGACTGGATCGCCGCGCTCACCTGGGTCCGCGACAATATCGGCGCATTCGGCGGCGACCCGGCCCGGGTGACCATCGCGGGCCAGTCCGCCGGCGGTGGCGCGGTGTGGGCGCTGATGAACACCCCGTCCGCGAAAGGCCTGTTCCGCGCGGGCATTTCGGAGTCCGGCGCGGTCACGCAACCCAATGATCGCGCCACCGCGCTGGCCATGTCCGAGCTGTTCGCCGAGCGCACCGGCATGCCCGCCACCGCCGCCGCGCTGCGCGACGTCAGCAAGGTGCGGTTGCAGGACATGGAGGACCGGCTGCGCGCACCCGGTCCGGACAGCACCGCCGCCACCCTGCTCGGCCTGGCTCCCTGGGCGGACGGCACGCTGATCCCCGCGACCAGCGCCGATGTCCTGAAATCCGGTGCGAACCAGGATATTCCGCTGATGATCGGCTTCACCGCGCAGGAGTTCAACGGCGCCTCGCTCAGCGGCGAACAGCCCCCGGTCACCGACGCCACGCTGCCGGCGGCGCTGGGCGCGCTCGGTTTCGGCGCCGCCACCACCGCCGCGTTCGGCCTCGCCTACCCGGGGATGAACGCGAATCAGCTTGCGGGACAGGCGCAGAGCGACGCCGTCATTCGCATGCCGTCCTACCGGGTGGCCGAGATGCGAGCCGGGCGCAACCAGCCGACCTGGCTCTACGAGTTCACCTGGGCCTCGAATGCGCCCAAGTACCAGGGCATGTCGTTCCACTGCCTCGATGTGCCGTTCGCCTTCGACCTGCTGGGGGCGCCGGGCGTGACCGCGGTGGCGGGCGACAATCCGCCGCAATCGCTGGCCGATGCCGTGCACCGGGCGTGGGTGTCGTTCGTCAGCAACGCGGACCCGGGTGGCGGCTGGCCCCGCTACACTCTCGACCGGCGCGAGACCATGATCTGGTCCGATGCTCCGCACGTCCAGTCCGATCCATTCGCCGCACAGCGTCCGATCTGGCTGCGCTGACCCCGGAGGCTACCGTGTAGCGAAAGCCGGAAGCCGTACGCGTCGAGTCGGATAGGTGGTAGGCATGCAGGTGAACCGCTGGATCGCACCGGTCGCGGTGGCCGTGACCCTGGGGCTGTGCGCCGCACCCGCCGCCCACGCCGAACCCGGTGACACGCAGGCCGCGCTCGGCGGCGGCTCCGGTCTGGTCCTGGGCCGCGCCACCAAATGCAGTCTGACCACCATCGGCTACGACGCCGCCGGGCGACTGGTCGGCTTCACCGCCGGCCATTGCGCCAGGACGGGGACCCTGGTGCGCGGCGAGCAGTTCCCCGATGCCGGAGTGATCGGCGTGGTTCGCGACGCCGACCCGCAACTCGACTATGCCGTCATCGAATTCGATCCGGCCGTGGTCACCCCGCTGCGTGCCGTCAACGGCAGCACCATCACCGCCCTCGCCCCGGCACCACCGGCCCTGAGTATCGTCTGCCAGAACGGCCGCACCAGTGGCCATGCCTGCGGCATCGTCTGGGCCTCCAGCCCCGTGGGCTTCCTCGAACAGGCCTGCTCCAGCTACGGCGACTCCGGCGGCCCCGTCACCAACGGCGACCAACTAGTCGGCATGATCTCCGCCCCCTTGATCAGCGACACCCGCGTCATCCGCTTCAGCTGCACCAACGCCGACAACCCGGTCCACACCCCCGTCATCGCCGTAGCCTTCGACACCATCCGCGCCGCCGTCGACGCCGGCAAGGGCGTCGGCAGCGGCTACCAGCCGATCTGACCTCCGGACTACCCGGCGAGCACGTCGAGCGCCCGGTCGATGTCCGCTTCGGTGTTGTAGAAGTGGCAGGCCAGCCGCAGTCGCCCGGCCCGCAGGGCGCCGACGATCCGCGCCTCGCGCACCCGCTCCAGGGTCTGCTCCGGCACCTCGATCGACACGATCGCCGAATTGCCCTCGGGCAGGCCGAGTCCCTTGCGCAGCCGGTCCGCCAGCGCCACATCGTGCCGGTGAATGGCGTCGATACCGACCCCTTCGATCAGCTCCAGGCTCCGCCGCTGCCCGATCCATGCGGGCCACACCGGCCCGACATCGAACCGGCGCGCGTCCTCCGCCAGCCGCAAGGGGCCGTCGTAGACGGTCTCCCAGGGGTTGTACCCCGCGTACCAGCCGGCGGCGACGGGGCTCAGATCATCCAGTGCCGCAGGCGTTCCCGCAAGGAACGCGGTGCCCTTCGGACCGAGCAGCCACTTGTAGCCGACACTCACGACCCAATCGGCCCCGGTATCGCGCACCGGCAGCCAGCCGACGGCCTGGCTCACGTCGAAGAGCACCCGCGTGCCGTGGGCACGGGCGGCGGCCACGGTCGCCGCCACATCCAGCACCGCACCGTCGGCGGACTGCACCAGGGCGGCGGCCACCACATCGTCGCCGGGCCGGATCGCGTCCGGCAGGTCCGCCAGCGGCACGACCCGCACGTTCACGTCGGTCCGGACCAGGAAAGGCCAGAGCACCGAATTGAATTCGTGCTCGGGCACCAGCACGTTGGCGCCCGGCCGGAGGCTCTGCGCCACCAGCCCGACCAGTTGCGAGACCTGCGCGCCGGCCGCCACCTGGGCCGAGTCGAACCCGGTGAGCCGTCCGAACGCGGCCCGGCACGCGTCGACGTGCGCGTCCACGCCGGGGATGTCGAACTCGCCGCGCATGCGCTGTTCCTCGGCCGCGATCACCTCCGCCACAACCGATTTCGGCAGCAGGCCATAACTGGCCGCATTCAGGTAGGTCGTCGTGGGCGCGAACTCCTCACGCACCATGGCCGGGAACGAAGGCGGAGTGGTGGTCATTCCACCATCCTGCGATCCCGCCGGCGGTGTGCGAAAGGGCCAGCGGCCGGATCACTGGCTTGATCGTGCATCCGGCGGCGCGGGAAAGGGTCAGGCGGAACGGGATTCGGCGGGGGTCGGGGTGGACTGGCGGGTGCTGCGGCGGAAGCGCAGGACGCCGTCCTCCAGCGGGGCCTTGCGGAGCATGGCGCGGTCGCGGAAGTAGTTGTTGATGACCTGCCATGGGCCGCGGGTGCCCTGGCGGGGCATGACGCCGTCGCCGCGCTGGATGTAGCCGGAGGTCAGGGCGCCGCCCATGAGGGACGCCTCGGAGCGGTCGCCCTCCTCGGGGATGGCGACGACCTCGGTGAATCCGTTGTCGCGCATGTGGTTCAGCAGGCGGCAGAAGTACTCGGCGGCCAGATCGGCCTTGAGGGTCCAGGAGGCGTTGGTGTAGCCGAGGATCACCATCATGTTCGGGACGGTCCCGAGCAGTGCGCCCTTGTAGGCCACCAGATCCCGGGTGGCGAGCGCCGCGCCGTCCACCTCCAGCTCCGCGCCGCCGAGCATCTGCACGGTGAGACCCGTTGCGCTGACGATGATGTCGGCCTCGAGCTCCTCGCCCGAGGACAGGCGGATGCCCTTCTCGGTGAAGGTCTCGATGGTGTCGGTGACGATGGACGCCTTGCCCTTGCGCAGCACCCGGAACAGATCGCCGTTGGGCACCACGCACAGGCGCTGGTCCCACGGGTTGTAGCTCGGGGTGAAGTGCTTCATGTCGATGTCGGGCCCGACCTGCGCGCGCACCGCGGCCAGCATGAGCTTGGCCGACAACTTGGGGTTGGTGCGCGAGAGCTGGTAGCTGGCCCGCTGCAGCGCGATATTGCGCGCCCGGCCCGCCCGGTACGCAATGGCGGCAGGCACTCTCGCGAACTTGAACCCGACCGCGACCGGGTCGTCGGCGGGCAGCGCGGCGATGTAGGTGGGCGAGCGCTGCAGCATGGTGACGTGCGCGGCGTCATTGCTCATGGCCGGGATGAGCGTGATGGCGGTCGCGCCGCTGCCGATCACGACCACGCGCTTACCGCGATAGTCGAGGTCCTCGGGCCAGTGCTGCGGATGCACGATCTGCCCGCCGAAGTTCTCCTCGCCGGGGAACTGCGGCCGGTAGCCCTTGTCGTAGTCGTAGTAGCCGGTGCAGCCGACCAGGAAGTTGCTGGTGTAGGTCTCGGTCTTGCCGGTGCGCTCGTCGAGCACCTCGACGGTCCACCCGCCCTCGTCGCTGGACCAGGCGGTCTTGGTGACCTTGCGACCGAAGCGAATGTGATCGGTGACGCCGTATTCGGCGGCGGTGTCCTCGATGTACTGGCGGATGTGCGGTCCGTCGGCGAGCACCTTGGTGCCGTGCCAGGGCCGGAAGCCGTAGCCGAAGGTGTACATGTCCGAGTCGGAGCGGATGCCGGGGTACTTGAACAGATCCCAGGTGCCGCCGATGGCGGTCCGGCGCTCCAGGATCAGGTAGCTGCGCCCGGTCTGCTCGCGGGTGAGATGGCAGGCCATGCCGATTCCGGACAGACCCGCCCCGATGATCAGTACGTCGACATGCCGCGTCATTGAGGTTCTCGCTTCTCGTCGCGCCCGGACATCGGCGTCCGGACGCACCGAGTATTACATGTTATTTACGGTAACGTCTACTGTCGCGGGCGGGTGGGGACCGAAGTCCCCGGTCCACGCCCGTCATCCCGGTCAGGCCGCGCGGACCTGACCCGGGCGATCCGGTTCCGATCGGTAGCGGGTGGTCGCGCCGTCGATGCCCAGCGCCTTCCACACCTGCTTGGAGACCGGATTCATCAGCCCGATCTTCTTGGCCAGCGACCGCACGTCACCGAAGAAGCCCGCGAAGGCCTCCTTGGAGTCGGGCAGCCCGAAGAAGACGTCCTTGCGGACCGAGCGCGGAATCCCGAATTCCCGGAAGAACGCGCGCGGCGGGACGAGGATGGCCCGCCCGCCGATCCACAGGACGATCGGGAAGGCCAGCGACAGCACGAATCTGTCGATCGGGTTCGCCTGCGGCACATGATGTTCCAGGAACTCGTGGGCGAAGGAGATGTGCCGGGCCTCCTCGGCGATGTGGATCGCCATGACACCGCGCATGATCGGATGAATATCCTCGCCCGCCCGCAGAATCGCCTTCTGGATGTGGTCGATCGGCTCCTCACCGGAGAGCACCGCCATGAAGAACAGGTTCGGGAAGACCGAGGCGAGCGGCGGCACCAGATAGGTGAGCTGCTTGAGGATCGGATTCATGCCCGGCACATCGATCCCGATGCGGTTCACCATCTCCTGGAACATCAGGGTGTGGTTGCACTCCTCGATGACCTCGTGGGTGCAGTACCGGAACTCCGGTGAGCCATTGGGCAGCTTGAAGGTGTGCTGCACCATGCCGCCGATGAGCAGCGTCTCGAACTGCAGCCCCACCTTGGCGATATTGGCCTGGCGCCACAGCCCGATGGCGATCTTGCGCGCCTCGGATTGCGCCTGGTACCACGGATGCCGGGCGAACATGTCGCCCGAAACCGGCAGGATCCACCGCTTGTCGTCGGTCTTCACCACGAAATCGGGGTGATCCCAGTCGATATCGGTGAACGGATCGAAATTCTTGTCGACCGAGCCCTGCGAGAGCAGCATGAGCTTCTCGGCATACTGCCGGGCGAATGCGACCGCAGGGTCGTCGGCCGTCACGGATGCTGACGACATTGTCAGAGCCTCTCGGGAAGTGACCTAAGTATCTGTTTCCCATCGTTACACCTATGCTGGCAAGGCGTCAACAAGACTCCGCAACCAGCCGGTGTGCAAACAATTGGTCAACTAACTGTTCTCACACCTTTCGACTGTGCTTCAGGCCACTGCACCAGTGAAATTGGTCTCCACTTCACGTTTCTCGCCGCCGAACCGGCCGGCCGGGATCGAAATGGAGTTGCTCGCCGGTGCCCGGTTTCTGGGATCCTGGGCTGGTGAACGCAGGGGAAATCACCGTCGAGTTCGCGCCCGAGCTGCGCGTGTTCGTCGGTCAGCGCGACGGCTCGCCGGTCCGGGTGGACGGCACCTCGACGCTGGGGCATGTGGTGGAGTCATCGGGCGTGCCGCTCACCGAGGTGGGCGCCCTGCTGGTGAACGGGGAACCGGTTGCGGCCGGTCATATTCCACGCGGCGGCGAGAGCGTCACGGTGGCGGCGGTGTCCCGTCCGCAGACCAGCCCCGAACCGCTGCGCTTCCTGCTCGACATCCACCTGGGTACCCTGGCCCGGCGGCTGCGCCTGCTGGGAATCGATGCGGCATACGAGAATCCGGATATCGGCGACGCCGCGCTGGCGGCGCGCTCCGCGGCCGAGCGCCGGGTATTGCTCTCTCGCGATCGCGGCCTGCTGCGCCGCCGCGAAATCTATTCCGGCGCTTACGTTTACAGCCATCAACCGGCGGAGCAGCTGGACGACGTGCTGTCCCGCTTCGCCCCGCGCCTGGCCCCGTGGACCCGCTGCACCTCCTGCAACGGCACGCTGCGCCCCGCCGATCGCGAGACCGTCCGCGACCAGCTGCCCGACAACACGGGTCAGACCTACGACTCCTTCGCCCAGTGCGTCGACTGCGGCCAGACCTACTGGAAGGGCGCGCACCACGCCCGGCTGGACGCCATCGTGGCGGACGCACTGGCCAAATTCGCGTGACCGAAAACACTGCCCGCGTACCCGTCGCCGATCACCGGCGTGGTGACCGGGCGGGGTCGGCGGTCCAGGGATCCGCGGTCAGCGGGCGCGGGCGGCTGCCGCGGCCGCGTCGAGCCGGGCGCCCAGGGCCTTGACCTGATCGCGCAGCGTCTCGATGTCCTCGATCGGGACGCCGACCAGGTCCACCACGGTGCGGATCATCTGTTGTGCGCCGTGCTGGAGGCCGCGGCTGGCGTCGGTGGCGTGCAGCACCACCGCCCGGCCGTCGGTGGCGCTGCGGACACTCTCGACCAGGCCGCGCGACTGCAGTCGCTGGACCAGGGGCGAGAGCGTGCCGTAGTCGAGATGCACCTGTTCACCGAGGTCCTTCATGGTGATGCCGGGCCGTTCCCACAGCGCCAGCAGCACCAGGTACTGCGGGTAGGTCAGGTTCATGTCGTCCAGGAACGGCCGGTAAGCGGCGGTCATGGATCGCGACGTGGAGTACAGCGCGAAGCACAGCTGGGCATTGAGCGACAGCAGTGCGTAGTCGATCTCCTCGTCCGCTCCGGCCCGTTGCCCGTCGGGTGCGGAAGGCGGATGTTCGTGCATTACTGCACTGTACTGCGGACCGTGGCGAGCACGGCGTCGGTGGCCGCGCGATCGCCGACCGTGATGCGGATACCGGTGGGATAGGTCTTGACGTGGATGTCCGCGCCCGCCAACGCGGTTGCCACCCGATCGGCCTCGGCGCCGGACAGGGTGAGGTAGGAGAAGTTGGCGTAGCTGTCGGGAATGCACAGGCCGAGCTCGCGCAGCCCGGCGGTGAGATGAGCGCGTTGCTCGCCCAGCACCGCCACCCGGGCCGCGATCTCGTCCTCCGCCTCGTAGCAGGCCCGCACCGCCACCTCGGCCAGCGCGGTCATGCCGAACGGCAGCTGCCAGCGGGCGACGCGCTCGATGAGCTCCGGCGCACCGAGCGCGTAACCGACCCGCAGGGCCGCGAGGCCGTAGGCCTTCGAAAAGGTGCGCAGCACGAGCAGATTCGGGTGCCGGTCCAGCAGGGCGAAGACATCGATGCGGTCCGCCTCGGCGACGAAATCCACGTAGGCCTCGTCCAGGACGACGGTGACCGCCGCCGGGATCTCGTGCAGGAAGTCCTCGAATTCCCCTGGCGGCACCAGGGTTCCGGTCGGATTGTGCGGACTGCAGACCACCAGCAGCCGGGTCCGCTCGGTCACCGCGGCGGCCAGCGCCGCCAGGTCCTGGCGGCCCGCGCCGGTGAGCGGCACCGTGACCGGCCGCCCACCCGCCATGCTGGTCAGGATGGGGAACCCGTCGAAGGTGGGCGTCGCCATGACGACTTCGGCCGCGCCGGAACCGAATTCCTGGACGATGTGCATGATCACGCCGGTCGCGCCCGCGCCCACCACGATGCGATCGGGGTCGCAGCCGAGCCGGGCGGCGATCAGCCGCGGTAGCCGCTGCGGCAGGAATTCCGGATAGCGATTGGCCGAGGCCAAAGCAGCGCTCAGCGCCTGCTGGACCGAAGGCGGCGGTCCATAGGGAATCTCGTTGAGCTGCAGCCGATGTCCGGCCGTGATCAGCGGACTCATCGCGGCCGGCCCCTCAGCGCCCGCCCCAGCGGACGGCGGCGGCCCCGGCGAAATCGCCCGCGTGCGCGAAGCCCGCGAACATCACCAGCGACCCGGCCGGCACCCGGCCCTCGTCGATCGCCCGGTCGAAGGTGACGGGAATGCCCGCGCCGAACAGGTTTCCGCAGTCGTCGAAGGTGTCCGGGTGTCGTTCGGGCGGCAGCTGCAGGGCGTCGCGCCAGTTGCGCAGGAAGGCGCGGTTGGGCTGATTGGTGACCAGCAGATCCAGCTCCTGCGCGGACACCCCGATGCGACCGCACACCGCATTCGCCACCTCGGGCACCAGCCGGTTGCCGCGCTGCAGCACCTTGGCGATCTTGGATTCGGTGAAACCCACGTGCATCTGGCCGGATCCGGCCTCCCAGTAGCGGCGCGGCGGGTCGGCGATGACGGTCATCTGCCCGGCGAACTCCGGCAGGTGCCGGGTCTCGATATCGAGGATCGGCGAAACACCGGACTTCACCAGCAGTCCCGCGCCCGCGCCGTCGCCCGGAATCGCGGCCTGCGCCTTGCCGCGCACCTGCTCCTGGGTGAAGACCTGGCCCGCGACATTCTGGATGGTCACCACCAGGGCGGAGCGCGCGTCGGAGGAGAGCAGGATCTGGCGGGCCAGCTTCATGCCGTAGACGAAGGACGCGCAGCCGCCGTTGTGCAGATCGATCAGCCACTCCGGCGCGATGCCCAGGCGGGCGGCCACGTCGCCACCGCTGCCCACGATGCCGATATCCGGCAGCTGGGTGTGCACGATGAGAACATCGATGTCGCGCAACGCATCCCGGCCCTGCCGGGCGAGGATCGGGGCTACGGCACGCTCGGCCATGTCGGCGGGCGTCTCACCCGGCGCGACGTGGTGGCGGAACTTGGGGGCCTTGAACATGATGTTGGAAGTGACCTCGTCAGGATCCGCGTACTGCGCGAAATAGTCCGCGGGGACGATGTTCTCGGGCAGGTATCCGGCAACGTCGAGCAGGCTGACAGTGCTCATGGTCAGGCCATCCATTCCGGCTTGATCGGCTGCCCGGCGGCGTGCCGGTGTTCGCAGATCGCTTTGAGATTGCGCAGTTCCAGCAGGTGCCCGGCGGCGAAGAGGTGCCAGAAGTCGCCCACCCAGACCGGGCGGCCCTGCGGCTCGGTCTCGGGATAGCCGTTGTCCTCGTAGAACGGGTGATGGCAATTGGTCCAGGTGACAACGGATCCCGGCTTGTTCAGCACGAGTTGCGCGTCCACGACCCGCATCAGGTAGATCATCCACAGGTGGTCGGCCTGGTCCCAGGCGCAGTGGTAGTCCACGGTGCGGGCGTCGGGGTTGGCGACGGTGCGGGTGTAGATACGGGTGTGCGAGCCGATCCGGTCATCCGACACCCAGATCTCGGGATCGGGGGTGCGCTCGAAACCCCGCATGCTGTAGGTCCATTCGCACAGGCTGCGAGTGTCGGCCAGGTATCCGTACACCTCGTCCGGCGGGGCGGCGATGAATTCGGTGACGGTGCAGTAGTCCCCGTAGATCTCGTCGTGCGGGTACACGGCGCGGGTCATGTCGAGAACCAGCGGCATGCCCTCCTTGAGGGCCATGGTCTCGATGCGGTACACGCCCGGGATATCCAGCTCCGGGACTTCGATCGGCGCGTCGGTGGCGGTCTCGGTCATGCGAGCGACTCCTTCAGGAAGGGGGCGAACGGTGGGATTTCGTCTGGGTCACACTGCAGTTCGATGAACGCGGGCCCCGGCGTGGCCCGCGTCTTGTCCAGTGCGTTCTCGAAGTCGGAGAGCGTGCGCGCGGTCCAGGCGGGCAGCTCGGGAAACATGGCCGCGACACCGGCCCCGATCTCCGCCGCGCGGAACCGGTTGAAGCTGTACTCGCCGGAGTAGAAGACCTGCTCCCGCGTCACGCACATGGCGTGGGCGTTGTTGTTGAACACCACGAAGGTCACCGGCACCTGGTACTCGACAGCCGTGTGCACCTCGTGGCCGTGCATGAAATACGCGCCGTCCCCGGCGATCACCACGGCCCGCCGCCCCCGCCCCAGCGCACACCCGATCCCCGCCCCGAACGAGTACCCCATCCCGCCCATGCCGAGCGCGATGAGGAACCGCCCGTCCTCGGGGACCCGCAGGTAGTGCACGACCGCGGCGCCGGTGTTCCCGGCATCCGCGACCACATCGGTGCCGGGCTCCAGCGCCGCCTCGATGGCCGCGACGGCCGGGCGATATCGCACACCCGGCCCGGACGTGGGCGGGACGGTCAGCTCGTGCGGTGTGCCGGGATTCGATTGCACACCAATCGATTCCGAGGCGACCGCCGCGTCACCGGGCAGCGCCGGGAGAATGGGCAGGACGTCTGATTCCGCCAAGGAGGCACGCAGTTCCCCCAGGGAAGCACCCAGCGGCCCTCGTGCCTCGGCATGGACCGGCACGAACGGCTGTTCCGCTCCCAGGTACACCACGCGCGGACAGCCGGCCAGCGCCGCATCCAATCCGGCTCGTGCGGTCATCGACAGCGGCGCCCCCACCAGCAGGCACAGCTCCGCCGCCGCGACGAGCCCGGCGGCATGGGGGTGCCCCATGACCCCGACGACCCCGGCGAAGCGGTCATCCCGATTCGAGAAGGCATCCTTGGCATCCGGGGTGACCAGCACCGCCGCATCCAGCACCCGCACCACCTCCGCCAGCTCGGCCCGCGCGTCGGCCGCCGCGACCTCGGGTCCGGCGATGACGACCACCCGGCTTCCGGCAGGCACATCGGCAAGCAGCGCCGCGATGTCCGCCGGCGTTTCCGGCGAGCTCGCAATCGGTTCATCCGGGCCCGCGTGAGGAGGTTCGTATCGCAGGCCGGCCGCCAGGGTGGAGCCGCTCGAGATCAGGGTGGCTTGAATGTCCTTGGGGAGCAGTAGGACTGCCGGGCCACCGGACAGTGCGGCCGCGATGGCACGGTCGAGTTCGGCGGAGATGTCCTGGGGCCGAGTGATTTTGACGCAGTGACGGGAGACCGCGCTGAAGATGCGCTCCGCGTCGAGGCGACCGGGGTGGCCGCTGGCGTCCTGGAAGGCGCCGCGACCCTCGAGGGTGGTCGGGGGCTGGCCGACCAGAGCCAGGACCGGGACGCGGGAGTCGAAGGATTCGGTGAGGGCGGCGAGGAGATTCATGGCGCCGCCGCCGGAGGTGGCCGCCACCACGCCGAGGCGGGTGGTGGCGCGGGCGTAGCCGTCCGCCATGGTGGCCGCGCCGAATTCGTGTTTGGCGATGATGCCGGTGAGGCCGGGGTGCCGGTGGAGGGCGTCGTAGAGGTCCTCGATATTGGCGCCGCCCACGCCGAAGACATGGTCGGTGTGTGCCGCGATCCGCTCGGCGATGAGGTCGGCCACGGTTCGGAATTCGGGTTTTCTCTCGAACACGATCCCCCGTTTCACAGTGCCTTGTCCGCGATACATCGCACACAAGGTATCCATTTGAAGTGAGCTCGATCAACGTGTCCCAAGTCACATCGGAGCCGGAAGTTGCTGTTGCGCAGCGTAATTAGCCACGCAAAGACCCCGCCGGGGATGCCTCGGCGGGGTCCCGGTCCGGACGCAGGGGGAGAACCGGACCACATCTGGATGGCTACCGGCGTGGGGCCGGTCTATCCAGTCAACGATCGGCGGCCTGCCGGGGTTCAGTGCGAGTACCCGATCGGCGTGTCGGCTTCCCGAAGGCCGCGCGGGCCAGGCGGAGGCAACGCCGGTCGCCATTGAGAGTGAGCCCGAGGCGGTTGGGAACGTAGGCGAAGGAGAGCCCGGTTTCCGGATCGGCGAAACCGAGCGAACCGCCCATACCGGGCGTGCCGTAGGCGCGGTGACCGGACGAACCGAACGGGAAGGTCGGACACGACTTCCGGAATCCGAGGTGGAATCGGGTCGTGGTCTTCAGCACGGCGTCGGGTGCCGGCACCGGTCCCGGGCCGGCGATGCGGGCCCGCACCTCGTCCGCGATCGGCAGCTCACCGGACAGCCCGGCCGCGTAGATCCGCGCCAGGCCGCGCGCCGAGCCGACGCCATTGCTGCCCGGCAGCTCCACCGACATGATCGCGGGTCGCACGAAGTCCTCGGGCATGCCCAGGTCCGGAACCGTCAGCGCCCGGAACAGCGGGCCCCGGCGCAGCAGCGCCGGAACCGCCTGATTCCAGGGCAGATTCCGCTCGTGGCGCAGGTCCAGCCCGGAGGTGCGGACCAGCCGGGCGATTCGCTCACCCCCGAGATCGGCATCCAGCCCGATCGTGAAATCGACGCCCAGCGGCCCGGAGATCTCCTCGGCGATGAACCGCCGGATGCTGCGCCCGGCCGGATCGGCGCGGCGCACCAGCTCATTGATGTACAGCCCGATGCTGACCGGGTGATAGCCCTGCCGTGTGCCCGGCGTCCACCCCGGCCGCTGTGCCGCCAGCACGCCGGCGACGCGATCCAGATCGAACAGATCGGCCAGGGTCATCCGGGTATCGCGCAGAATATGGAGGCCCACCTGGTGATCGATCAGCTGCCGGACGGTGACCTCGGCCTTGCCACGCGCCGCGAATTCGGGCCAGTATCGCGCGACCGGCTCGTCGTAGTCCAGCTGCCCGCGCGACACCAGCACGGCAAGCGTCAGCGCCGCAACACCTTTGGTCGAGGAGAACACCGGGGCTATGGTGTCCCGCTCCCACGGCAGCCGCCGGACCGCATCCCGCCAGCCGCCCCAGAGGTCCACCACGGGCGAGTCCCCATCGAACACCGCCACGGCCGCGCCGATCTCCCCGTGCTGGAAGTTGCGCCGGAAAGCGTCCGCAACCCGCCCGTACCCGTCGGCCACATACCCGTGAATAGTCATGTCCCTCATCGGACGCGAGACTACGACACGCCCAGCGCCACGCCGCACGCCACGGGTGCGGGCAGTGACTCGCGCCTCTCGAGCCCCGTCCAGCCAATTGCAGAGCGTTCACCAATCGCGCGATCAGGGCGTCACCGCCTCACATGGCGGCTCTCGGCAATTGCGCCGTATGCTCGGGCATCGGCACGAACGTGGCACCCAGCCACTACTCCCGCTTTTGAAGGGGCCTGGATGCCACGCACCACCCGGATAACCATCATGCTGCTGTTCGCGGCGTGGGTGGTCGATTACATCGATCGGACCGTGATCAATTTCGCGTTGCCCTCGATCGGCGACGACCTGGGTCTCGACCACACGCAACAGGGTCTGCTGGTGTCGGTGTTCTTCATCGCCTATGCGCTCATCCAGGTTCCCGGAGGTTTGCTGGCGGATCGGTTCGGGGCCTTGAAGGTCGGCATCGCAGGTTTGACGGCCTGGTCGATCTTCACCGGATTGACCGCGGTCGCCTGGTCTTTCGCGGTCCTGCTGGGCATCCGGTTCCTGTTCGGCTTGGTGCAGGGTGTTTTTCCGGCGGCCGCCATCAAGGCGCTGGCGGAACGCAGTCTGCCCGAGCAGCGGACGACCGCGGCGGGCTGGACGAACTCCTCCAACGCGGCCGGCCTGCTGCTGGCGGCGGTGATCGCGGGGGTCATGCTGCCCACGGTCGGGTGGCGGGTGATGTTCGGGGTCATCTCGGTGCTGGGGGTGGCGGTCATCCTGGCGTGGCGTCGATGGATGCCGGAACCGCTGGTGCAGGACGAGATTCCGGTCGCTAGCGCCGGCACGAGGGCCGAACGCCGCGCCGTGCTGCTCTCGCCCGCACTGATCGGCTTCGCGGTCATCTTCTTCGGCTACGACGTGCTGGTGTGGGGCGTCACCGCGTGGACGCCGACCTTCCTGCACGAGCAGCGCGGAATCTCCATGGGCGGCATCGCCATCGCCGCGGTGCCGACCACGCTGGCCGCGGCGGCCGGGGTGGTGCTGGGCGCCCGGCTCTCCGATCGGATCGGCGGGCGGCCGCGGGTGATCGTGGTGCCGGCCATGGCCTTCACCGCCGCCATGCTGTTCGCCCTGCCGCGCGCCGAGTCCTTCCCGCTGTTCGTCCTGCTGGGCACCACGATGAGCCTGGTGGCCGGGATGGCCTACATGCCCGCGTTCTCGGTGCCGCTGCGGTCGCTGCCGAGCGCCTACATCGGCGCGGCCACCGGGGTGATCATCTTCGGCGGGCAGCTGGCGGGTGTGGCGAGCCCGCTCGCCTTCGGTGTCATCACCGATCACGTCTCGTACACAACGGCTTTCGAAGCCATGGCCCTCGGACCGCTGCTGGCGTTGCTGGCGGCGGCCGTGGTCCCGCAAACCGCCGACGCGTTCCGCGCGACGCTGGCCCGCCGCGCCTCGGCGACCGTCCCGACCAAGGAGAGTCTCACATGACCGAGCACTGGCAGCAGGTCTACCGCCATCTGCACGCCCACCCGGAGCTGTCGGGCCAGGAGCACGCCACCGCCCGCCTGGTGGCCGATGAGCTGCGCGCCCTGCCCGGCTGGGAGGTGACCGAGAACGTCGGTGGCACCGGCGTTGTCGGCGTGCTGAGGAGTGGTCCCGGGCCGGTGGTATGGCTGCGCGCGGATATGGACGCGCTGCCGGTGCAGGAGGAGACCGGGCTCGACTACGCCTCCACGATCCCCGGCGTCATGCACGCGTGCGGCCACGACGTGCACGTCACGGCACTGCTCGGCACCTGCGCGGAACTGTCGGCGAATCCATTGCCCGGCACGGTGGTGGCGCTGTTCCAGCCCGCCGAGGAGACCGGCGCGGGCGCGCAGGGCATGATCAATGACGGTCTGCTGGAACGCTTTCCGCATCCGCGCATCGTGCTCGGCCAGCATGTGAGCCCGCTGCCCGCGGGCATCATCCTGAGCCGGCCCGGCACCCTGATGGCCGCCTCCGACTCGGTCCGGATCACCTTCCTGGGCAAGGGCGGCCACGCTTCTCAGCCCCACACCGCCATCGACCCGCTGCTCATGGCGGCCTCCCTGGTGGTGCGGCTGCAATCACTCACCGCCCGCCAGAGCGCCACCGCCGCCAGCCCGGTCCTCACCGCCGGCGCCCTGCACGCGGGCACCCGTCCCAACATCATCGCGGACACCTCCGAGGTCCTGCTCAGCCTGCGCACCTTCACCGACAGTTCGCGCAACCACATGGTCGAGGGCATCCAGCGCATGGCCGAGGCCGAGGCGGCCGCCGCCGGCGCACCCCAGGAACCGAAAGTCGAGTTCTACGACCACTTCCCGGTCACCGAGAACACCCCCGGCGACACCGAACGGGTCCTGGCCACCCTCACCGCCGCCGGCCTCCCCGTCATGCCCATGGACCACCCCATCACCGGCAGCGAGGATTTCGGCGCCTTCGGCACCGCGGCCCACGCCCCCTCCGTCTTCTGGCACATCGGCGGTATAGACCCCGCCCGCTTTACCGAGGACGACCAGGCCTACATGCTCACCGAGGGCGCCCTCCCACCCCGCTTCCCCTCCAACCACTCCCCCCGCTTCGCCCCCGACCCCGCGCAAGCCCTCCCCGCCGCCATCACCACCATGCTCACCGCCACCCGAGCCGAACTCACCCGCGCCTGAAAGCCGACGACAGGGAGGGTTCGGCAGGTTCAGGCCATTATCGGACCCATCAGAAAGGCCGGCCGTACGTCGCCGCCCGGCCGCGAATACCGAAGCGCGTCTCCGGATTCCGTGGAATGGTGTTCTTCGGTCTCCGCGGGGGATTCGGTGGACGGTGATCCGAAGACGAAGCCGCGCAGGGCCAGGAAGCGGAGCGCGCCGATGGCCGCGGTGAGGGCGATGACGGCGGCCGCGCGGGCGAGCGGGCTCAGGCCGGGCGCGTAGGAGTCGAGGGCGGCGAGAGCGGCCGTGCTGATCAGGAGGCCGATCACGGCCAGTCCGCCGCCTTCCCACTGGGCGGTGAACCAGGTGACGCGGCCGGCGGCGCGGAAGGTGAGGTGGCGGTGGAGTTCGTTGGCGATCACGGTGCTGAGGATCGAGCCGGCGACATTGGCGATCAGGGGACCGGTGCTGTTCAGGGTCAGGAACAGGACGAGGTAGGTGATATTGCTGGCGCCGCCGACCAGGGCGAAGCGGATCAGCTGGGCGAGGACGTGATCGCCGCGCAGGTAGCGCAGTCCGAGATCGGCGGTGGTATTCACCCGATTACCGTCGCCGGTGCGACTGACATCGACCTGACGTCGACCTGACGCGCGGCTTGCGTCGGGCACTCACTGGTCGAAGGCGATGTGGAGGTCGTCCGATTCGGGCAGGGTCTGGCAGGCGAGGGTCAGGCCCTGGGCCAGTTCCTCCTCGATCAGGGATTCGTTCATGAGCATGCGGGTGCGGCCCTGCTTGACGCTGCAGACGCAGGTGGCACAGGCCGATTCGCGGCACACGTAGGGGGCGTCGATGCCGTGGCGCAGCAGGACATCGAGGAGTTTCTCGGATCTCGGCCACGGCAGGGTGTGGGTTTCGCCGTCGATGTCGACCCGGACGGTCGCGACATCCGCGGCGGCCGTGCCCCGGGCGGTCGCCACGACCCGCGTGGGTTCGGACGCCACCGGGGTGTGGTGTTCGAACGGGTTGCCGGTGAGCGAGCGGTAGCTCTCCTGGTGGATGGCCCGGCCGGGAATGCGGAGCTGACCGAGGCCCCGCTCCACCGAGGACGCGAAACCCGCCGGGCCGCACACGTAGACGTCATGACGCCGGTAGGGACGCGCCCACAATGCGATTACGCGCGCGGACGGCAGCCCCCGCTCGGATTCGAGCCAGTGGGTCACTGTCAGCCGTCGGGGGTAACCGCGGGCCAGCTGCTGCAGCCGGTTCGCGAAGATGATCGATTCCCGGTCCCGGTTGGCGTAGAACAGCGCGATATTGCCGCGCCCGATGGCGAGCGCCGATTTGAGGATGGAGATCACGGGCGTGATGCCGCTGCCCGCCGCGCAGAGCAGCAGATCGCGGTCCCACACGCGTGGCACGAAATTGCCCGCCGGTTCGAGGACGGTGAGGATGTCGCCCGCGGAGACGTTGTCGCACAGCCAGTTCGAGCCGTAACCGCCCGGCGTCCGCTTGACCGTCACGGTGGGCCGGTCGTCGCAGTGCGGGCTGCTGGACAGGGAGTAGCAGCGGGCTACCGAGCCGGTGCGCTCGCTGGGAACGCGCAGGGTGAGGTATTGCCCCGGCGCGTAGGCGAAGCGGCGGGTCAGGTCGGTGGGTATATCGAAGATCAGCGAGACCGCGTCGGCGGTCTCGCTGATGACTTCGCGCACCTTCAACTGGTGGGCGCGTGCGTTCAACGGGGTCCTCCCCTGGCGCGCACCACGGCCCGCGCCACCAGATCCGGGCTCAGCGGCGAGAAGGGCAGCCGCTCGGCCAGTTCCGGAATCTGCGCGGTGAGCTGCTGCCCCATGCGCGCGAACCGCAGCGCCGTGGCCCGCCCGATCCCACTGCCCGCACCGGCGACGACCACCAGCTTCGGATCGACACTGTTGACGGCTCTCATATCGCCCCCTCAGCCGATGCGGTCCAGCAGTTCGCCGTCCGTGCCGAACAGCTCCCGCCGCCATCGTTCGAGCAGCGCGTTGGTGTCGATGTCGTCCGGGTGGAACCCCGGCCGCATATAGGGCCGCATCTCCTTCAGCAGCCCCTTCACAATCGGCCCGCGGTACAGCCGAATCGACTGCCGCGCCACCTGTACCGGCCGCCAACTGCGCGGATCACCGAGGATCGACGCGAGCACGCCGAGCGAGACCACCGGAATGGTGAAGACATACATCCCCGCCATCACGCCGATACGCACCATTTCGGTCCCGCCGGCGCTCCGGAACACATCGAAGGCCACCGACTTGTGCTCGAGCTCCTCGAAAGCGTGCCAGTTCAACAGATTCCAGACCTCCGGATCGCCGGGTATGTCCTGGATCTCCTGGGTGCCCAGGACCCGCTTGGCGAGCGTCGCCGTGTAGTGCTCGGCCGCAGCGGTCATCGCCAGATGCACCTGGCGCGGCACCGCGTTCTCGAGCGCGACCACACCCCTCTCCCGTAGCGCGCCGGGCGCGAAGGTGAACAGGCGGACGATGGGGAAGCCGTTCTCGATGAGCCGCTCGTTCAACCGCCGATGCTGCTGCCCGTGCACCGCCTCCTGGCCGATGAATCCGGCCACCCGCTTCTTGAGCACGGGATCGGTGATCTCACCGGAGAATTTGCGCACCGACCGGATGAAGGATTCCTCGCCCGGCGGAAAGGCCGCCGAGAGCACCGCAATCAGGTGGGTGAGGGGAATGTCGCCCTGGACGAACTGATGCGCCATCGGTTCGGGCTCGCCGAACCGGAATCGCATGCGCCGCACCTTCGGATAGGGCATGAGGGAGGTGCTGTCCTGCCGACCGATCGCCATTGGCCGGTCCTTTCTTGCCATGGGGTTGTGACTACTTCACGTGGTCGGCGAGCTGACCGTCCGCCCCGAAGAGTTCCTGCTGCCACCGGGACAGCAGAGCGGCGGTGTCGATGTCGTCGGGGTGGAAGCCGGGCCGCAGATACTTGCCCAGCTCCGGCATGAGCCCGCGGAAGATGGGGCCGGTGAACAACCGGTATGCCTCGCGCGCCACGCGGATCGGCTGCCGCCGCGCGGCCGGGTCGCGCCCGACGGCCAGCGCCAGGCTGATGTAGGTCAGCGGCAGCGTCAGCGAGTACATGGCGAGCATGACCCCGATACGGGTGCGCTCGGTGCCGCCGACCGCGCGGAACACGTCGAAGGCGACCGACTTGTGCTCGAGTTCTTCCAGCGCATGCCAATTCAGCAGATTCCACACTTCGGGATCGCCGGGAACGGCCTGGATCTCGTCACTGGACAGCACCCGCTCCGCCAGCACGGCGGTGTAGTGCTCGGCTGCCGCGGTCATGGCCAGGTGCACCTCGGGCGACACCCGCTCCTCGATCCACAGCATGCGCTCCCTGGCCCGCTCGGAGTCCAGCCAGGCGATGGGATAGCCCAGCTCGACCAGCTTTTCATTGAGTTTGCGGTGCTCCTGGCCGTGCATGGCCTCCTGCCCAACAAAACCAGTCACCCGTTTCTTGAGCATCGGATCGGTGACCCGGTCGGCCACCCGGCGCACCGAACGGATGAAGGACTCCTCCCCCGCCGGGAACCCGCCGGACATACCGGCCACGAAATGGCTGTAGACCATGTCGTTTTCGACGAAGTACTTGTCGCCGGATGCGCGCTGATCGAATCTGAACCTGATGCGGCGGGCCTTGGGATAGGCCTGCGCCGGAAGGGCATTCGCCATCTGGACCATCCTTGATGCAACGCGAAGTACCTAGTACTGCGTGTTCGATGTGATGCCCAGTGTAGGATTGTCCCAGACAGCACACAAGGGGTCTGCCGTAACGGATCGAATTACAATCTGCCCCATGGCCTCCCACCCGCGTCACCGCCCGGGCGAGAGGAAGGGCGATGCGCGCTACGACCGCTGGCACTCGCACCGCACCTCGGTCCGGGCCGAACTCATCGAGGCCACCATCCGCGCCATCGACGCCCACGGCCCGGATCTGTCCATCGACGATGTGGTGAAAACCGCTGGTATACCGCGTCCCAAGCTGTATCGCTTCTTCGGCGACAAGGTGGAACTACTGGCCGCGGTGAGCGGGACCGTCCAGCAGCTCATCGTCGAGCGGGTTACCCCGCACCTGAACCCCGCCGGACCGGTGCGCGATGGTCTGCGCACCACCCTGACCGCCTACATCGATCTGGTGGCCGAGCGCCCCAACCTGTTTCGCTTCATCGTCAGCTCACATGTGGTCGCGGCCTTCGGCGCGACCCGTCTGATCGAGGATGGCCGCCCACTGTCCGATACAGTCGCGGACTTCTTCTCCGGCGTGCTGCGCCTGCGCGGCGCGAACGGCGACCACACCCAGTTCGCGGTGGACGCCATGCTCGGCGCGATCGGCCTGGGTGTGCTGCGCTGGCTCAACGAACCGGCCATCACCGCAAAGGAACTCGCCGAGGAACTGACCGCCTTCGCCTGGGGCGCGCTCGCGGCCACCGCCGCCGCCCGCGGCCTCACCCTCGATCCGGACGCGCCGCTATTGCCGCTGCCCCAGCTCAGCGAATGAAGCGCTCCACCATCCGCCGCTCGCTGGCGGCATCGGCCAGCGGCCAGGCCAGCAGCGACAGCACCATGCGCACAATCCATTGCGCCGCTTCGTCATCCGGGGCGATCCCGGTGAGCAGGGTGGCGATGCGCCCCAGCTCCGGCGAGCTCGCGAAGGCCCCGTCGCTGCCGCCCGCCCGGGTGCCCGCGAATCCCTTGGCCAGCACCGGATCCGAGCGCACCGCCGCCACCGACGCCAGGATCGCCTCCACGATCCGGCGCGGGCCCTCGTAGCGCCGCACCGCCGCGGCCACCCGCTCCGCCACCGCGATCGCAGATTTGGCCATCACCGCGTCGAACAGTGCGGCCTTGCCGGGAAAGTGCCGATACAGTGTGGCCCGCGAACAGCCGACCGCGCTCGCCACCTCGTCCATGCCCACATGGTCGAACCCGCGCGCCTGGAACAGCTCCGACGCGACCCCGACGATCCGGTCCGCGGCGACCGACCGCCGCACGCCACCCGCCAGCCAGTCCACGCGCTGCTCGGTCACCATGCCCACTCCTCATCGATGAAGATCAGGTCTCATCCTGAGATGTGAGTCACGATTCGTCCAGGGTCAATGCGGCCGCCGCGGGCGGGCTACTGGATATCCGTTGGATAGCTGAATCTCCGCAATTGCACCAAATTCACCTTTGGCAGCCACCCGCAACAGACCTATCTCAAATTGCTGGAAGTTCACCCGTTCTATGTGAGGCTGGCGAAAGACGTGGCGTGAACAGCGTCCGCATACGGGCTCTGCAGGAACCCGAGATCTGCGGGCCGCTCACCAAGGCCGTCGACCTCGGAACCAACTGGATCGACAGTCGGAAAACCCAACAGTGAGGTGGCACATGACAGCAGCACCCGTTGATCGCACCGATTTCGACAATGCCGAGCGCGGATTCATCGCGCGACTCTCGCCCGCCGTGATTCCGGGGAAGAGCGGAGGCGTGGCCTACGACGCGGACTCCTTCGACTTCCTGCAGGCCGACGGCGCGGCCACCGTCCTCCCAAGCCTGTGGCGGCAGTCCCAGCTCACCGCGATGCACGGCCTCTACGAGGTGTGCGAGGCCGTGTATCAGGTTCGCGGCCTGGATATTTCGAACATCACGCTGATCGAATCGGACAACGGCGTCATCGTGGTCGACCCGCTCGTGAGCGCGGAGACCGCTGCCGCGGCGCTGGCGCTGTACCGCGCGAACCGCGGCGACCGCGCGGTCACCGCGGTGATCTACACCCACCCGCACGCCGATCATTTCGGCGGCGTGCTCGGTGTGGTCGATCAGGACACCACCGTGCCGATCATCGCGCCCGAGCACTTCATGGAACACGCCATCTCGGAGAACGTGTATGTCGGCACGGCCATGCTGCGCCGCGGCATGTACTACTCCGGCGCGAATCTGACGCGCGACCCGAAGGGGCTGGTCGGCATGGGCCTGGGCCCGGTCGCCTCGGCGGGTGAATTCGGGCTGCTCGCACCGACACTCGACATCACCGCCACCGGCCAGGAGGAAGTGGTCGACGGGGTGCGGATCATCTTCCAGATGACGCCCGGCACCGAGGCGCCGGCCGAGATGAACTTCCTGCTGCCCGACCGCAATGCGCTGTGCATGGCCGAGAACGCCTGCCACACCCTGCACAACATCCTCACCCTGCGCGGCGCCCAGGTCCGCGATGCCCGCATGTGGTCGCGGTACATCGCCGAGGCGATCGAGATGTTCATCGACCACACCGATGTCGTGTTCGCCTCGCACCACTGGCCGACCTGGGGCCGGGACAACATCGTGGAGTTCCTGATCCAGCAGCGCGACACCTACGCCTACCTGCACGACCAGACCGTGCGGCGAATGAACCAGGGCGAGATCGGAACCGAGATCGCCGAGGACTTCCCGCTGGCCCCGGACCTGGCCGCACAGTGGAACAACCGCGGGTACTACGGCTCCATCAGCCATGACGTGAAGGCCGTCTACCAGCGCTATCTCGGCTGGTACGACGCCAATCCGGCGCACCTGTGGCTGCACCCGCCGCAGGAGCAGGCCACCCGCTACGTGCAGCTGCTCGGCGGCGTGGACGCGACCGTCGCCAAGGTGAAGGAGTTCGTGGACCAGGGCGATCTGCGCTTCGCGGCCGAACTCGGCAGCCACGCGGTCTTCGCCGACCCGTCCCACGCCGAGGCCAAGGAGACCCTGGCGGCAGTGTTCGAGCAGCTCGGCTTCGGCTCCGAGAACGCGACCTGGCGCAACTGTTTCCTCACCGGCGCACAGGAACTCCGCCGGGGCGTCGCCCCCACGGCGATCGCCGCCAGCCAGGCGGTAGCCCTCGCCATGAGCATCACCCAGCTGTTCGACACGCTGTCGCTGAACATCGTCGGATCCCAGGCGTGGGACGAGAAGTTCAGCATCGCTTGGCATTTCACCGACAGCGGCGAGGAGTACCGGATGGAGCTGAGCCATGGCGCGCTCATCCACCATCCGGCCACCCGCAAGCGGGATGCCGATCTCGACATCACCCTCACCAAACTCGGCCTGCTGCAGCTGATGGCGACCGGAAAGTTCGACGGCCTGCAGACCAAGGGCGATACCGGGGTGTGGAAGCGGCTCACCGGCCTGCTCGACAAGGCCGATCCCAATTTCACGATCGTCGTGCCCTGACGCCCGGGAGACCACCGGACCGCCAACCGGAAGATCCGCGCCGCCGAAAAGGGACTCAGTTAGACGCCATTTCGCGTTGCACGGTGGCCGTGATCTCGGACGCGGTCAGGATCATGGCCACCAGGAAGTCGATGAGCTGGGCACGGTCGATGTCCAGCTCGTCGCGCAGCCATTCGATGAGGATCTCCAGGCCGCCGTGGGCGACCGTGCGGGCGGCGAGCTCGGCGTGCACTCCGGTGACGGCGGCGTCGCCGAGCAGTTCGCGCCCCTGATCGAGCATGACCTGGGCGACCACATCGATGAGTTCGGTACGGCGGCGGCGCAATTCGTCGGTGGTCTGCATATCGATGGCCAGCCGGCGGCGGGCGGGATGATCGGCGATGGCGGTGACGCCGGCCTCGATCACGGCCCGCAGGCGGATCCGGGTGTCGGCGGGCGCGGCGGCGATGACGCCCATGACCGCGGCGACGACCTCGGCCAGCTGCTCGTCGACCAGTTCGTACAGCAGCCGGTCGGTGTGGCTGTAGGTCTCGTAGAAGTAGCGATCATTGAGCCCGGCGCGGGCGCACAGCGCCCGCACCTTCAACCCGCCGATACCCTCCTCGGCGATCACCTCCAGCGCGACTTCGCGCAGCCGCTCGCGCCGCTGGTTCCGGCGCTCATCAGCGCTGAGACCGGCGTATCGGCCACGGGGTATGTCCACGGTTCCGCCCTGTCTGTTGCCATGCCGCAAGGTTTGGTGAAGACTATCACCAAAGTTCTGGTGACATCCTTCACCAGAATCTGAACGCACCCAGGAGGCACGCAATGACGCGTTCCGAATTGCCCGATCCGGTGATCTTCCGGGAGTTCCCGTTCAATATCGGGGTCAAGGTCCTCGCCCCCGGAGATATCCGTCCGACCCCCGAGCAGCAGGCCGCCTACCGCAAGTTCACCAAGATGGGCGACCCGCAGGCCGACGCCGTGGTCGAGATGTTCCGGCGACTGCCGACCGGGCAGGGCCGGGCCATGTTCGAGACGGCCCTGGAGCGCGGCATCGACGCGGTGCCGGACGCGCCCGCCGAGCTGAAAGCCTTTTTCGCGCACATCGATTCGGTGCCGTTCTGGCTCGACCAGGACAAGATGGACCGGGCCGCGCGGGTCAGCGGCCGGGTCGGGCCGTGGGCGACCAACCTGGCCCTGTCCATGTTCTCGCTCAATGGCGGCTACCTCGCCTCGCGGGCGGGCAAGGTGCTGGTCGGCACCGGCGGGCTGTCGGCCGAGACCATGGCGCCCCGCCGGGTCGTCGAGACCGCGACCTGGTGGATCGACGTGACCGCGCCGGGCGGACTGGAGCGGTTCGCGCCGGGATTCAAGAACACCGTGCGGGTGCGCATCATGCACGCGCAGGTGCGGGCGGGCATGAACCGGCGGCCGGACTGGGATTACGAGCAGTGGGATCAGCCGCTCAACCAGTCCCTGACCGCGGGCACGCTGATGTTGTTCTCGCTGGCCACGATTGCCGGGTGCAATGCCGTCGGGCTGCGGTTCTCGAAGAAGGAGAAGGCGGCCGTCTACCACCTGTGGCGGTATGTCGGCCACCTCATCGGGCTCGATCCCGAGATCCTGCCGGCCGACGAGACCGACACCTGGCGGCTGCTGTGGCTGCAGGCCGACTACGAATTCCTGCCCGACGAGGACTCGCGGCGGTTGTCCAAAGCGCTGGTGTCCGCGCTCGGCCCGATCTATGGGTTCGACGGGCCCGGCCTGCGTTCCCGCGCACTGCGCTGGGCGTTCACCATGTACTCGGTCTCCTACAGCCGAATCCTGCTGGGTAAGACCAACTCCGACTTCCTGGAGATGCCCTACAGCCGCGTCTTCCTGGCGACGGTGCTGGCCACGGCGGTCGTCAACGGCGTGCTGGAGGTGCCGCGCCGGGTCATTCCGGGCGCGACCCGGCTGAGCGAGCGGCTGGGCCGCCGCGCCACCGAGCGCATGATGCGGCGGGCCGCCCTCGTGAACAATCCGGACCGCAGTTACGCCCGCCACGATCGGCTGGCCGAAACCCGCGCGGCCTGAACTTCTTACCGGCGGTAACCTACGCCGGGTAACCCCTTGATGAAGGAACTGGTCAATGAGCCTGCCGCCCATCCTGTCCGAGCGCCTGCGCCTGCCCGCGGTCGCCTCCCCCATGTTCATCGTGTCCGGGCCCGAGCTGGTGATCGCCCAGTCCAAGGCGGGCATCGTGGGTTCGTTCCCGTCGCTGAACGCGCGGCCACAGTCGCTCTTCAAGGAGTGGCTGGTGCGGATCAACGAGGAGCTCGCCAAGCACGACGCCGACAATCCGGAGCAGCCGGCGGCGCCGTACGCGGTCAACCTGATCGTGCACAAGAGCAATGACCGGCTGGAGGAGGACCTGGCCACGGTCGTCGAGCACCGGGTGCCGATCGTCATCACCTCGCTGGGCGCGCGGCCCGATGTCAATGAGGCCGTGCACTCCTACGGCGGCATCGTGCTGCACGACATCATCAACAATGTGTTCGCGCACAAGGCCGTCGAACGCGGCGCCGACGGCCTGATCGCGGTGGCGGCGGGCGCGGGCGGGCACGCCGGGCCCCAGTCCCCCTTCGCGCTGACCCAGGAGATCCGGTCCTGGTTCGACGGCCCGCTGCTGCTGTCGGGGTCCATCGCGCACGGCCGCTCCATCCTGGCCGCCCAGGCCGCGGGCGCGGACCTGGCCTACATCGGCTCGGCCTTCATCGCCACCGACGAGGCCAATGCGGTGCCCGGGTACAAGCAGATGATCGTCGACTCCGGCGCGGGCGATATCGTCTACTCCAACCTCTTCACCGGCGTCCACGGCAACTACCTGCGCGGCAGCATCACCGCCGCCGGCATGGACCCCGACAACCTGGGCCAGTCCGACCCGTCCGCCATGGATTTCGGCACCGGTGAATCCGACTCCACCACGCCCGGAGCCAAGCCGTGGAAGGACATCTGGGGCTCGGGCCAGGGCATCGGCGCGGTCGACGCCGTGCGCCCGGCGGCCGACCTGGTCGAACGCCTCATCCGCGAATACGACGAGGCCAAGGCCCGCCTGCTGGCGCTCTGACCGCACCCGCTCCGCCGCCGCGAAAGGCCGGGCGCACCCGCGCCCGCCCTTTCGCCGTCGACGCTCGACGACTTTCCCGATGAGGCCATGCGATCCAGAGTCGGGGGATCAGTTGTCCGCGTGTGTCTTCACACCTTCGTTGCAGCCGACCAGTGGGAGCCGCAGGGCGGCCGGGGCGGTGGGCGGGACGACCGGGTTGCGGGGCGGAATCGGGGGTAGACGGCGGTAGGCCCCACCCACCTCCGGGCGGGGGTCGGGCTCACCCTTGTTGGGCCACAACGAGAGTGCGCGTTCGGCCTGGGCGGTGATGGTGAGCGACGGGTTGACGCCGAGGTTGGCCGAGATGGTGGAGCCGTCGATGACGTGCAGGCCCGGGTGACCGTAGAGCCGGTGGTAGGCATCGACGACGCCGGTGGCGGGCGAGTCGCCGATGGCGCAGCCGCCCAGGAAATGTCCGGTCATGGGGATCTTCAGAATGCTGGAGCTGGCGCCGATGGGGATGCCGTCGATGGCGTCCGCCACCCGGCGGGCGACCTCGTGCCCGGCGGGGACCCAGGTCGGATTGGGCTGGCCCTCACCCTGTTTGGTGGTCATGCGGCGGCCGAACAGCCCACGCTTGGTGTAGGTGGTGATGGAGTTGTCCACCGACTGCATGACCAGCAGACCGATGGTGCGCTCGGACCAATGCCGCGAATTGTGCACCCGGACCGCGTCACGTGGCCGACGGCCGGCCGCTCGCAACCAGAGCCGCCAGCGCGGGGTGTCGCCCTCGTCGTCGACCATCAGAGTGCTCATCACGCCGAAAGCATTGCTGCCCTTGCCATAGCGCACCGGCTCCACATGGGTGTCGTGGTCGGGGTGGATCGAGGACGTGATCGCCACGCCCTTGGTGTAATCCGCGTGCTCGTCACGGCTGCGCACGCCGAGCAATTCCTCGGAATTGGTGCGTGACAGATAGCCGAGCCGGTCGGAGATCCCGGTGAGCGAGCCCCTGTCCCGCAGCCGGTGCAACAGTCGCTGGGTCCCGAGCGAGGCGGCGGCGAAGATCACGTGCTCGGCGGTGAATTCGCGACGCTGCTTGCGGACCACGCGCCCGGTACGGACGGTCTCCACCGCGTAGCCGCCGCCGCTCAGCGGTCGCACATCGGTGACCGTGGTGAGCGGATGCACTGCGGCGCCGGCCTTTTCGGCCAGATACAGATAGTTCTTGACCAGCGTGTTCTTGGCATTGTGCCGGCAGCCCGTCATGCATTCACCGCAGTGGGTGCAGGTGCGCCGGTCCGGCCCGGCGCCGCCGAAGAACGGGTCCGGCACGTCCTCGCCGGGGCGGCGGCCGGGTCCGCCGAAGAAGACGCCGACCGGGGTGGGCTGGTAGGTGTCGCCGATTCCCATCCCCTCGGCCACGCCTCGCAGCACGCGATCCGCCGGGGTGGTCGCCGGATTGGCCGTGACGCCCAGCATGCGCTTGGCCTGGTCGTAATGCGGGGCGAGCTCGTCCTTCCAGTCGGTGATGTGACCCCACTGCCGGTCCGCGTAGAACTTGTCCGGCGGCTCGTAGAGGGTGTTGGCATAGACCAGCGAGCCGCCGCCGACACCCGCCCCCGCCATCACGAAGGTGTCGTTCAGCAGCGCCAGCCGCTGAATTCCGAAGCAGCCCAGGGCCGGCGCCCACAGGTACTGCCGCAGCCGCCACGAGGTCTTCGCGAACTCGTGGTCCTCGAAGCGGCGGCCGGCCTCCAGCACGCCGACGCGGTACCCCTTCTCGATCAGCCGCAAGGCGCTCACGCTGCCGCCGAAGCCGGAACCGATGACGAGGACGTCGTAGTCGAATCGCATTGCTACTCCTGGGATTCTGCGTGGGCGACCGGGGTGAGCCGGTAGTCGGCGGCGTTCAGGCGACGGGTCGCGCGGCGGTATCCGGTGACGGTGCCCGGCCAGTTGCTGGTGATGCGCCCGGCATGCCGAGGCCGCCGAAGCCGGTGCCGATGATGACGATCGACGGGCTGGTGGTCATGCGTCCCTCTCCTCACCTCGATGTGCTCGAGTCCGACGCCACGACCTGCACGTATCCCGTCATGAAAGAGCGACGGCCACAAAATCAACACTTTCGGCCATAATCTGCGCCGCCATCCCGAGGCGGTCGGCACCTCCTACCGCGCGCTGCTCGACGAGGTGCGCCGCACCCTGGCCGCGGAGATGCTGACCGCGACGCCACTGTCGGTGGACGACATCGCCATTCGGCTCGGGTACACCGAGGCCACCCCCGTTCATCCACGCGTTCAAATGCTGGACCGGCACCACACCGGCCGCCCATCGGCGCGCGCACCGCCGCGACTGAGCGGAAACAGCACGACCGAGCTGGAATCAGGCCGATTCCAACGCTGTCCGAAATCCTCCGGGCACCCCATAGTGCAGACCTGCTGTACTGCGCTTTTTCGACCTGGAGGCCCCTGGTGAACAGTCCCAATCCCGCGCCGGAGACATCCGCCGCCCGGCCGTCGTGGCCCGACGCCCTCGGACGTCTGGGTGCCGACTGGTGGTCGCTGATCGTGTCGGGCGTGGTGACCGTGCTCGCCGTGTTCGACGTGCTGCCGAAGATTCCGTGGTGACGCCGTGAGCGACATCGCCGTGAATCTCGGGAAGAACGCCGAAACCGGCTCCGGGGCAGCCGACTTCGACGAGCCCCCGGGTCCGCTCACCGTTGCCCGCCTGCTCGGCTACGTCCCGGGCATCCTGCTGCTCATCGCGGTCGGCGTGCTCGGCAAGTACGCGCAGATCTGGTGGAACGCCGCCGCCAAGCATCAGCACTGGACCGTCCCCGATATCGAATACGTGCTGTGGGCCATCCTGATCGGCCTGCTCATCACCAATACCGTTGGCCTGCACCCGATCTTCCGGCCCGGTGTCGGCACCTACGAGTTCTGGCTCAAGATCGGCATCGTGGCGCTCGGCTCGCGCTTCGTGCTCGGCGATGTCGCGAAGCTGGGCGGTGCCAGTTTCATTCAGATCCTGGTCGACATGACCGTGTCGGGCGCGATCATCCTGGCGGTGGCGCGCCGGCTGGGTCTGTCCGGCAAGCTCGGATCGCTGCTGGCCATCGGCACCGCCATCTGCGGGGTGTCGGCCATCATCGCCGGCAAGGGCGCGATCCGGGCCCGCAATTCCGATGTCGGCTACGCCATCGCGGCCATTCTCGCGCTGGGCGCGGTCGCGCTGTTCGCGCTGCCGCCGCTCGGGCACGCCATCGGGCTCAGCGATCACGAGTTCGGGCTGTGGGCGGGCCTCGCCGTGGACAACACCGCCGAGACCACCGCCACCGGCTATCTGTTCTCCGATGAGGCGGGCAAGATCGCGGTACTGGTGAAGTCCACCCGCAATGCCCTCATCGGTTTCGTGGTGCTGGGCTTCGCGGCCTACTGGGCGGCGCGCGGCGAGGCCGACGCGATCGCGCCCGGGCTGCGGGCGAAGGCGGTGTTCGTGTGGTCCAAGTTCCCGAAGTTCGTGCTGGGCTTCCTGGCCGTGTCCGCGGTGGCGACCTTCCACTGGCTGAGCAAGCAGCAGGTCACCAACCTGGCCAATGTGTCCCGCTGGGCCTTCCTGCTCACCTTCGCGGGCGTCGGGCTCAATACCAATCTTCGCGAGCTGGCCAGGACGGGCTGGCGGCCGCTGGTGGTCGCCGTGGTCGGCCTGGTGACCGTCGCGGTGGTCTCACTCGGGCTGGTGCTGTTCACCTCGCGCGTCCTGCATTGGGGTGTCGCGGGCTGAGATTCGCGGGAAAGGCCAGGATCCGTCGGTGGATCCCGGCCTTTCCCGATGATTACGCCCCGCGGAGCAGCACCGGAGCGTCGGCCTCCTCGGTGAAACGCTCGGAGAGGAACCGCATGGCAGGTCCCGCGAAGGCCATCGCGCCGCCGATGTGTTCACGTCCCCGCATGGTGTGCATGGTGACGTCCGCACCCAGCGCCTCCCACTCCTCCGCGAGGCGCACGGCCTGCGGATACGGGATGACCTGCTCGCTGGTGCCGCCGGCCACCAGAACCGGTGTGGCGGGCGCGATTCCGCCCAGCCGGTTCTCCAGCAGCCGGGCCTTGACCTCGGGCACGTCGAACGGGGGCCGGTGGCAGAAGGTCGAGACCTTCGTGGGCACGACCAGACCCGCACCGATCCCCAGCACGGCCGCGGCGGCGACATGGGTGTGGCGGAACAGCGCGGCCAGGGCGCGGCCCTGCGGCTTGAGGTGCTGCAGCACATTCAGTTCCGGATAGGCGGCCTCGATGCCGAGCACACCGTAGAAGAGCAGGAAGGCGTAGGGCGTGCCGTCCAGGAACTTCACCATGTCGACCATGTCGGCCGGCGCCGAGCCGACCACGCCGCCGGCGAGCGGCAGGTCAGGGGCATAGTCGGGCTGCAACTGCAGCGCCCAGCCCGCGGCATTGCCGCCCTCGGAGTAGCCGTAGACGCCCAGCGGGCCATCGGGATCCAGGTCCGCCTCGGGCAGCCGGCGCGCGGCGCGCATGCTGTCCAGGACAGCCGGGCCCAGGGCGCGGCCCATGACGTACGGGTGCAGACCCGGAGTGCCCAGGCCCGGATAGTCGGTGATGGCGAGCGCCCAGCCGCGGCGCAGGGCGGCGCGGAGGAAGACCGATTCGTACTCCAGCCCGAACCGCAGCTGCCAGGACGCGGCGGCGACCGTGCTCGCCAGGCCCTGCGTGCCGACGGCGTACCCGACCAGCGGGCGCGGGCCGGGTCCGCGCCACGGCGTGTTCGGCACCAGCACGGTGCCGCTGACCTGCGTCGGAGCCCCGGTGGCGGTGGTCGATGTGTACTTGATGCGCCAGGCGCGAGCAGGCAGCGGAATCCCGGGCAGCATCCGTGCGGTCATCGGTTCGGCGGCCAGCAGCCTGCCGGGTTCGAACGCACCGGGATATCCGGCACCGACCGCCGCCTCGTCGAGGCGGTTGGTGTTCGCAGTCATCGTTGCCTGCCCTTCTTGCACACACTCGCGTTATGCAGTTGTCGCACAACCGGACCTGAGGGGGCGGCGTCAGCTGTCCCGGACAGTTCGGTCGAACGGAACCATACCCACTATGAGAGATAGCGACACCTCTTGTCACAACAACTCCCATTCGGTGGGACGGCGCATAGGAGTCAACGACCCCGTGACCTCGAAATACTCCCGGCCCCAGCCATGTTGGCGCAGTTGTGACTATTCCCCGCATCCTGTTGATTTCGGGCAGCACTCGCGAGGGCTCGACGAACACCGCCGCGCTGCGCTCGATCGCCGCCGACGCCGGGTCCGACTTCGAGGCCGTCCGGTACCAGGGCCTGCTCGACCTGCCCGCTTTCATCCCCGGTGACGAGCCCGAGCCGCCCGTGGTCGAGGCCCTGCACCGGCAGCTCGCCGCGGTCGACGCGGTGCTGTTCTGCACCCCGGAATACGCGGGCATGATCCCCGGCAGCCTGAAGAACCTGCTCGAGTGGACGGTCGGCAATGCCGATCTCAGCGACAAGCCGGTCGCCTACGTGAACGTCGCCTACGAGGGCCGCGGTGAGGCCGCTGTGGCCACCCTGCGCACCGTGCTCGGCTACGTCGGAGCCGAGTTGGTCGAGGCGGCCTGCGGCCGCATCACCGTGCTCCAGAGCGGTATCGGACCGGATGGCCTGGTTGCCGATGCGGATGCCCGCGCCCGCCTGAATGCCGCCGCCCGCACCCTGGCCGCGCATGCTGCCCACCCCGCTGAGCAGCTCACCTCGGTACAACTCGACAACTGACGCATCCCCTCGACCCGAAACGCCGAGTGGCACACCTCCGGGGTCTCCCGGAGGTGTGCCACTCGCCGAGGAAAGCCGGTCAGTCGGTCTCGTCCGGGAACGCCTGCTGGCGGTGGCCGCCGCGGAGGGTGCCCTCCAGGTAGGCCGCCTTGCAGGCGCGGCGGGCGATCTTGCCGCTGGAGGTGCGCGGAATCGAGCCCGCGGGAACCAGCAGCAGGTCCCGCACGGTGACGCCGTGGCGCTTGGCGATGGCCGCCCGCACGATCTCGGTGATCGGCTCCGGATCGAGCTTGGCCGCGCCGGTACCGCGTTCGGCCACGATGACCAGTTGCTCGGAGGCGGAGGCGGGCGCGCCGGTGTCGACCGCGACCACCTCGGCCGGGAGCTGATCCCCCGCGACCGAGAAGGCCGCCACGAAACCCGGGCGCAGGGCGGTGCTGGCCTCCTGGGCGGAGTACTCCAGATCCTGCGGATAGTGGTTGCGGCCGTCCACGATCACCAGGTCCTTGACGCGGCCGGTGATGAAGAGCTCGCCGTCGTAGTACGCGCCGAAGTCGCCGGTGCGCATCCAGTTCCCGTCCGCCGCCGCACCTTCCGCGCGGCTCGCGGGCTGCCGGGAGGTGAGCCTGTTGTGGAACGTGGCAAGGCTCTCCTCCGGACGGCCCCAGTAGCCGCGGCCGATGTTCGCACCGTGCAACCAGATCTCGCCGACCTCGCCCTCGGCCTTCTCCGCGCCGGTGTCCGGGTCCACGATGGCCGCCCACTGGGACTTCGCCACGTAGCCGCAGGACACCTGGGCCACAGCGTTTTCCGCGTGCTCGTCGACCTCGACCATCTGCCCGGCATTGAGCCGGGTACGGTCCACCCAGACCGTGCGGGCCTCGTCCTCGCGCTTGGTGGCGGAGACGAACAGTGTGGCCTCGGCCATGCCGTAGCAGGGTTTGATGGCGGTCTTGGGCAGGCCGTACGGGGCGAAGGCGTCGTTGAACTTCTGCATCGAGGTCAGCGACACCGGCTCGCTGCCATTGATCAGTCCGATGACATTGGACAGGTCCAATTCCTCACCGGCCTTGGGCAATCCGCGGGCCGCGGCGTGCTCGAAGGCGAAATTCGGTGCGGCGGCGAAGATCTCGGCGCCGTCCTCCTGGGCGGCCAGCTCCTTGATCCAGCGGTAGGGCCGGCGCACGAAGGCGCTGGGCGACATGATGGTGATGTACTTGCCGCCGATGGTGGGCAGGATGACCGTCAGCAGCCCCATGTCGTGGAACAGCGGCAGCCAGGTGACGCCGCGGGCCTTCTCGGTGATGCCGATGGCATCGATCATCTGCAGCAGGTTGGTGCCGACCGCCCGGTGCGTGATCTCCACGCCGGCCGGGGTGCGGGTGGAGCCGGAGGTGTATTGCAGGTAGGCCACATCGTCCATCTGCACGTGCGGCCGTACCCAGCTCTCCCCCACGCCGTCCGGGATCGCCTCGACCGCCACGATGCGCGGACGCTGCGGCGCGGGTAGGTGTTTGAAGATCTCGCGCACCCCGGAGGCGGCCGCACCGACCGTCAGGACGGCCGCGGGCCTGCAGTTCTCGAGCACGGCGTACAGCCGGTCGGTGTGCCCCTGCTCGTCCGGATCGAACAGCGGTACCGCGATATTGCCCGCGTACACCGCGGCGTACATGGCCACGATGTAGTCGAGTCCCTGCGGCGCCAGGATGGCGACCCGGTCGCCCGGCTGCGTGACCTGCTGTAGTCGGGCGGCTACGGCGCGCAGCCGGAGGCCGAAGCGATTCCACGTGATGTCGTGGTACTCGCCGTCGCGTTCGCGTGAATAGTCGATATAGCGGTAGGCGAGCTCGTCCCCGTTGGCCGCGGCGTGCTTGTCGAGCAGGTCGACCATGGTCTGGTTGTCAGGGATCTTGATGTTGCCGTGCTCGTCCAGATAGTCATCGATGGTCTCGCCGATCATTCCCTATCCTTTTTCAACTCACAGTCGTCAGAACTGTGCAGTGACACCGAACAAAGATCGACACGAAAGCCCGAATGTAGCTGGGGGCTGGGGAACTCTAGCAGGTGCCGGAATCCCACGTCACTGCCTACGGCCGATGGAGATACCGCGTGCGGCCGGAGAGATCAGTACCGGCCGAAAGCGATGGCCACGTTGTGCCCGCCGAAACCGAAGGAGTTGTTCAGGGCGTAGTCGTAGCGACCCGGCCGGGCCTGGCCTTTCACCACATCCAGGTCGATCTCGGGGTCCTGATTCTCCAAATTCAGTGTGGCGGGGATGATTCCGTCCCGCACGCTGAGGACGGTGATGATCGACTCCAGCGCGCCGACCGCGCCGATGGAATGCCCGAGGGCGGATTTCGGCGCGTACACCGCGGGGTGATTGCCGACGGCTTGCTTGATGGCGTTCGCCTCCGCGGTATCGCCGATCGGCGTGGCGGTGGCGTGCGCATTGATATGCGTGACATCGGATTTGGACAGGCCCGCGTACTCCATGGCGCGGGACATGGCACGCGCCGCGCCGGTGCCCTCGGGGTCGGGGGCGACCAGGTGAAAGCCGTCGGAGGTGACGCCCGCGCCCATGATGCGGGCGTGGATGGTGGCGCCGCGGGCCTTGGCGTGCTCCTCGGTCTCGATGACCATGAGCGCGCCCGCCTCACCGAAAACGAAACCGTCGCGGTCCATGTCGAACGGCCGCGAGGCGCCCTTGGGGTCGTGGTTGCGGGTGCTCAGGGCGCGCATCATGGAGAACCCGGCGATGGGCAGTGCCTGGATGGAACCCTCCACACCGCCGGTGACCACCATGTCGGCATCGCCCATGACGACCATGCGCCAGGCATTGGAGATCGCCTCCGAACCGGACGAACAAGCCGAAACGGGAGTGCACACACCGGCCCTCGCGCCCAGCTCGACCCCGACGCAGGCGGCCGCGCCATTGGGCATCACGGCCTGCACGGTGTTCGGCACCACCTTGCGGTAGCCGCCGTTGACCAGCTTGTCGCGGGCGGACATGAGCATCTCCGCGCCGCCGAGACCGGTGCCGATGGAGACGCCGAGGCGATCGTGGTCCACCTCGGGGCTGCCGGCATTGGCCCACACCTCACGACCCAGCACCACCGCCATCTGCTCGACGTAGGACAGACGCCGGGCCTCGGCATTGGTGACCAGGCCGGCGGGCGAGACCTTGAGATGACCACCGATGCGGACCGGTAAGCCGAAATCGTCGAGGAAGCTGTCCTCGAGAACGTCGATCCCGCTCTCCCCGTTGAGTAGTCCCTTCCACGTCGAGTCGACGTCGCCCGCGATCGAGGTGGTCGCCGCGAGCGCGGTGACCACGACACTGGGGTACTGCCGGCGGTGGGGCGTCTGCATGTTCACTCTCCGTAGCGATGCTTCGGCGAACCAGCGTGCGATCCGCATGGCTGTCAATGACTGGTTTAGAACTAGCGAGCGAGCCCGGCCGTGAACGCATCGGCGGGGTATGAAGCCAATATTCGGCGAACTGAGCTAGATTATCCGAGGCGGAGCCGATCAGTCTCATTACGCGACACGCGGGCATCCCTTTTCGACCCCACGGATCCCCTCTCGCCGCGGCGGCGATCGCCGGATCTCCAGCGTTTCTCTCCTAACATCATTCCCCCAGCGCCGAGCCATTTCGAGGGAGGGCACAGGATCGTGGCCAGGAGTCTCACGCAGTTGGAGCTGCTCATCGAGCTGGAACCGATTGCCGAGCAGAACGTGAACCGTCACCTATCGATGGCCAAGGACTGGAACCCGCACGACTACGTGCCTTGGGATCTCGGTCGCAACTTCGCAGCTATGGCGGGTGTGGACTGGGAACCGGAGCAGTCGAAGCTCAGCGAGGTCGCCAAGGCGGCCATGGTGACCAATCTTCTCACTGAGGACAATCTGCCCAGCTATCATCGGGAAATCGCCGAGAATTTCTCCCAGGACGGGGCTTGGGGTACCTGGGTGGGCCGCTGGACGGCCGAGGAGAACCGGCACGGCATCGTGATGCGCGACTATCTGGTCGTCACCCGGGGTGTGGATCCGGTGGCGCTGGAGCAGGCGCGAATGATTCACATGACCGACGGGTACAACCCCGCGCATCTGATCAGGAAGTACTCCGATACCGAGTACATTCACGCCGATGCCGGATTCATGCATTCTGTCGCTTATGTGACATTCCAGGAATTGGCGACCCGGGTGTCCCACCGCAATACCGGCAGAGTGTGCGACGACCCCATCGCGGACCGCATGCTGCAGCGGATCGCCGCGGACGAGAACCTGCACATGCTCTTCTACCGCAATATGTGCGCCGCGGCCCTGGACCTCTCGGCCGACCAGGCCATGGACGCCATCACCAATGTCGTGGTGGGCTTCCAGATGCCCGGCCTGGGCATGCCCAACTTCCGCCGCAACGGCGTGCTGATGGCCAAGCACGGCATCTACGATCTGCGCCAGCACCTCGACGAGGTGCTGATCCCCAACCTCAAGAAGTGGAACATCTTCGAGCGCACCGACTTCGGCCCCGCCGGCGACCGGCGCCGCAACGAGCTCGGCGAATTCCTCGACAAGCTCCGCAAGGACGTGGTCCGCTTCGAGGAGCAGCGCGACCGCGCGCTCGCCCGCGAAGCCCAGCGCTCCAGCAAGCCCCCGGTCCTCGTGGGCTGAATCATCCGGTGGCACCCGGCGGAGCAGGCCCGGCCCGCCCCGCCGTGTGCCGCGTCCACCTTCAGGGACGACCCTGCCGCATTCACGGACGACCCCGTGCCGGGAGGAGCGCCCGGGCCAGGATGGCGGCGGCGAGGTAGACCGCGGCGGCGATCGCCAGCGGGATGGCGAGCGAACCGGGGGCGATCGGAATCAGCGCGCCCAGGACCGCGACACCGAGCGCCGAACCCAGCTGCCGGGCGGCATTGAACGCGGCGGCGGCCAGCCCCGCGTGCGCGGGGCCCGCAGCCGACACGGTGACATTGGTGGCGGCGGGCATGGTGTAGGCCATACCGAAACCGATGAGCAGCAAGGGGATCGCGACCACCGGATAGGGCGTCCGGGCACTGATGCACGCAAGGCCGATCAGCCCCGTCGCGCCGATGGTCAGGCCGGTGACGATGACCACGCGGGGACCGCGGCGCGCGGCATGCCGGCCGCCCAGAGCGGACGCCAGAATGCCGACGGCCATCTCGGGCAGCAGTGCCGCACCGGCCAGCGCGGGCGAATAGCCCAGGTGCCGTTGCAGGTACAGGCCGACCACGAAGAGCTCGCCGTAGAAGCCGAAGTTCTGCGCCAGGCCGATCATCGCGCCGCCGGTGAAACCACGTTCGCGACGAAGCCCTTCGGGCAGCAGCCCTTTACCCGAGCGTGCCGCCACAGATCCCAGCAGCAGCCCGGCCGACGCCGCCACGACCGCGACCGTGAGCAGCTCCGGACGTACGGGACGGGCACCGCCGAGAATCACGAAGGCGGTGACTCCCGCCATCGCGACGACGGCCGCGACGTGCCCCGACACCGGAATCCGCTGCGCCACACCGGGTACAGACGGTGCCGCCCGGTGGACCAGCACCGCCGTCACCGCGCACACCGGCACGTTGATGGCGAAAATCGCGGGCCAGCCCAGGGTTTCGGAAAGCACGCCGCCCAGCACCGGCCCGCAACTGGCCGCCATCGACCCGATCGCACCCCAGATCCCGGTGGCCCTCGCTCGCTCCGCCGCATCCGGATACGTGAACCGGATCAAGGCCAGCGAGGCTGGAATCAGCAGCGCCGCACCGATTCCCTGCACGACCCGGGCTGCCACCAGCAGCCCGACCTCCGGCGCCACCGCACACCCCACCGAGGCCACTGCGAAGAACCCCAGCCCCGCCTGGAAGCAGCGCCGAGCCCCGAACCGATCCGCCAGCCCGCCACCCAGCATGAGCAGCGCCGCGACGGTGACGGTATACCCGTCGACCACCCACTCCAGCCCCGTCACCGTCGTATGCAGCCCGACCGCCATCCGATCCAGCGCGATGTTCACGATCGTGGCATCGAGAATGACAACGAAATACCCGGCGGAAATCGCCGCCAGCGCCGGCCCACCACTTCCGGTCCGCGCCTGTTCCAGTGTTCGGGTCATGCCTTCCACCCTGGTCCCCAACAACTTCGGCCCGGACCGAACCATCCCGGCGTCGATCGACCCGGCGATGGCGTGCCTGCCGCTGTTCGTGCGGGAGGTGCGCGGCCCGGTCTTTCAGGCGCCGCGTGGAACGACCTTCGCGGGGGCTGGGGTGGCGGTTCCGGCGAAGCCGGAGCTGATGGCGGTCTTGTCGATGCCGGCTGCGCGGTCGAGTGCTGCCCAGCCGGCGGGGGTGAATGCCATTGCGCGGGGGGTGGTTCCGGGGGCGCACCAGTCTTTGTCGAGCATGCGGCGCAGCATCAGTGCGCCGAGGCCGCCGGCCAGGTGGTAGCGGCGTTCGGACCAGTCGAGGCAGACCTTGACCGGTGGGCGGCGGCCGAAATGGCGGAGATCGGTTGGGGTGATGGCCAATTCGTCGAGAAGGGGGTGGGTGTGGTCGGTGGCGGTCCAGTGCCCGCCGATCACGTTCAACAGGTCGGCGTCGTGCAGGGCGTCGAAGATCGCTACCCCGACGGCTCCGGCGAGATGGTCGTAGCAGGTGCGGGCGAGCTTCAGGTCGCGGTTGGCACGAGCGCCACGTAGCGAACGGACCGGTTGGACCGGCGAGATCAGGGCCATGGATTCCAGGACCTGGACCACCTCGGGGAGTGCGATGCGGTAGTAGCGGTGACGGCCCGCCTTCTCGACGGCCAGCCAGCCCTGATCGACCAGCTTGCCCAGGTGCTCGCTGGCCGTCGCGGCCGTCACGCCCGCCGCCCGGGCCAGTTCGCCGGCCGGCTGGGCGCGGCCGTCGGCCAGAACGGTGAGCATGCGGGCCCGGGCCGGGTCGGCCAGGAGGCGGGCGGCTCCGGAGATGTCCACATCGCCGTCTCTGATCGGTTCCATGGGTCCAGTGTCCCGCCGCCATCCTTCGGCCCGCGCCGAACGGTCCGCGGGTCCGGTCAGAACAGGGTCATGGGGTCGGTGGGGAGGGGGTCCGGCAGGGGTTCCAGGTCGGGGAGGTGGGCACGGACCTCGGCATGGAAGCGGCGGGCGAGCGTGCGGGCCGAGGCATTGTCGGGCGTGTGGATGAACACGGTCGGGGAGCGGCCTTCGCGCAGCCAGGCGACGGTGGCGTCGATCCAGGGCTGCCAGCCGGCGACGGTGGTGGCGACGTCGTCGCGGCCGTGATAGCGCACGATGGGGTATCCGGTGAGGGCGCGGGTGCGGCGCGGGTTGTTGGGCTTCTTGGAGCGAGCCTCGTACTCGGCCGGGCTGACGGGCGGGCCGTCGAACAGGACGGTCGTGTCGAACGGGATCCACTCCGCACCCGCGGCCGTCAGCACCTGTTCGAGTTGGGCCGTGGCGCGCGGGTTTTCGAAGAAGGCGGGGTGGCGCACCTCGACGGCGCAGCGGTAGTGCGACGGCAGGCCGTCGAGCAACTCGGCGAGAGCGGGCAGATTGGTGAAAGAGGCGGGCAGCTGCACCCACAGCGAGTGCAGGCGGCGGCCCAGCGGTTCGATGGCGTCCAAGAACGCCGCCATCTCGTCGTCGATGCCGGTGAGGCGGCGGTCGTGGGTGATCGTGCGGGGCAGTTTGATCACGAAGCGGAAGTCGGGATCGGTTTGGCGGGCCCAGGATTCGACGGTGCGCCGCTGCGGGACCGCGTAGAAGGTGGTGTTGCCCTCCACCGCATTGCACCAGGAGGAATAGGTGCGCAGGCGTTCTGCCGGCGGTAGCGGCTTCTCCTGCCAGTCCGGGTGTGTCCACATTGCGCAACCGACGTAGAGCCGCATACCTGCCACGTTAGGTCAACGACTTCGGCGTCGTCCGGACACCGGCTCGTTGGGCCGCAGCCAGCCGAAGGTAAGCTGCACGGCCCGCTTCCAGTTGTCGTACTCCTCGGCGCGCAGGTCCGCGTCCATACGCGGCAGCCACTGCGCCGCGACACGCCAATTGTGGCGCAGGCCCTCCAGATCCGGCCAGTAACCGACCGCCAGGCCCGCCGCGTAGGCCGCGCCCAGCGACACCGTCTCCGCCACGATCGGACGCATGACCGGTATGTCGAGCACATCGGCGATGATCTGCATGAGCAGGTTGTCCGAGGTCATCCCGCCCGCCACCCGCAGCGCCCCGGCCTGCAGTCCCGAGTCGGCATTCATGGCCTCCACCACGTCGCGCGTCTGCCAGGCCGTGGCCTCGAGCACGGCACGGGCGATGTGCCCCTTGGTGATGTACGAGGTGAGCCCGATGAGCAGCCCGCGCGCGTCACTGCGCCAGTGCGGCGCGTACAGCCCCGAGAAGGCGGGCACCAGATAGCAGCCGCCATTGTCTTCGACTGTGCCCGCGAGGGTTTCGATCTCCGGCGCACTGGCGATGAGCCCGATGTTGTCCCGCAGCCACTGCACCAGCGAGCCGGTCACCGCGATCGGCCCCTCCAGCGCGTACACCGGTTCCGGCCCCACCTGGTACCCGATGGTGGTGAGCAGTCCGTGCTCGGACCGCACCAGCTCCCGCCCGGTGTTCATGAGCAGGAATCCGCCGGTGCCGTAGGTGCATTCGGTCTCGCCGGGCGCGAAACAGGTCTGCCCGAACAGCGCCGCGTGCTGATCACCCAGCGCCGCCGCGATCCGCACCCCCGGCAGCACGCGCCGCGCCGTGCCGAATTCGCCGGTCGAGGGCTGGATCCCGGGAAGCATGGCCTTGGGAATATCGAAGAACCGCAACAGTTCTCGATCCCATTCCAGGGTGGACAGGTTCATCAGTAGCGTCCGGCCGGCATTGGAGACATCGGTGACGTGCACCCCGTGATCGGCTCCCCCGGTGAGGTTCCAGATGAGCCAGGTCTCCATGGTCCCGAACAGCACGTCGCCGCGTTCGGCCCGCTCCCGCAGTCCCGGCGTGCGATCCAGCAGCCACCGCAGCCGCGGCGCGGCGAAGTAGGTGGCCAGCGGCAGCCCGCACAGCTCACGAATCCGTTCCGCCCCGGGCGATTTCCGCAGCCGCTCGACGAGCTCCTCGGTGCGCACGTCCTGCCACACGATGGCCCGCCCGATCGGCGTCCCGGTGTGCCGGTCCCACACCACCGTGGTCTCGCGCTGATTGGCGATCCCCACCGCGGCCACCTGTTCCAGGGTGATCCCCGAATCCCGCAGTGCCGCGGGCACGATGCGCTCCACATTGCGCCAGACCTCGAGCGCGTCCTGCTCCATCCACCCCGGCCGCGGATAGTGCTGCCGGTGCTCGCGCTGCGCCACCCCGGTCAGCCGCGCCCGCTGATCGAAGAGGATGGCCCGGGTGGAGGTGGTGCCCTGGTCGATGGCGAGCACATAGCGTTGCGTCATCCGAGCCTGCTCCTGTCCGGGAAAGTCATTGCGCGCCACCGAGATCTCGGGACACCGCGGCGGCGGCGTCGCGCACCTGGGCGATGGGCGCGGACCGGAACCGCAGCTGCCCGTCGCAGAGCCGGTCGACCGGCCCGGTGATGCCGATGGCACCGACCACCAAACCACCCCGGGAGCGAATCGGCGCGGCGACGCTCGCCTCACCGGAACGGTATTCGCCGACATCCCCCGCCCAGCCGGTGCGCCGCACCTCGGAGATCGCCCGCCGCAGCTCCGCCGGATCGGTGAGGGTGCGGTGCGTGATCGCGGGCAGCCGGCCGTCGCGCGCCGCGTCGGCGAGCTCCCCGTCGTAGGCCAGCAGCACCTTGCCCAGAGCCGTTGCGTGCGAAGGCAATTCCTCTCCGACTGCCAGTTCCTGCTCGGTATTGTCGGGCCGGAAGACGTGGTGGATCACCACCACTCGCCCGTCCACCGGCGCGGCGATCCGCACCGATTCCCCACTGCGCGCGGCCAGCGCGTCGGCGCGGTTGATGGCGCGGGAGCGCAGTTCATTGGCGTCCAGGTGCCCGGACCCGAGGTCCTGCAGTGCCGGACTCAGCAGATACTTGCCCGTCACGGGATCCTGATCGACGAATCCCACCCCTTGCAGCGTCCGCAGAATGCCGTGCGCGGTCGGCTTGGCCAGCCCCAGCGCCGCGGCGATCTCCCCCACTCCCATGCGCCCGGACCCGCGCGCGAGTAGCCGCAGCATGGCCGCGGCGCGCTCGATCGACTGAATTGGACCCGGCATGCCCGTAACCTATCAGCTAACCGTTCGGCATTGTCGAACGCGCGCTCTGCCATAAGCACGTTCCACTTCGTAACGTGGAGCTCGGTCGGCCGGTATCGGCCTCACCAGGGCAAACGGACTCAATGACGAGCTTCCCGGAAGGACCGTGATGACGCAGTACGTCGGAGCCATCGATCAAGGCACGACCTCCACGCGATTCATGGTGTTCGACCACGGCGGCAATGTGGTTGCCCGCCATCAACTCGAACACGAGCAGATTCTCCCGCAGGCCGGCTGGGTGGAGCACAACCCGGACGAGATCTGGGAGCGCACCCGCACCGTCATCAAGAGCGCCCTGGCCGGAGCCGGTCTCACCGCGAGCGACCTGGCCGCCGTCGGCGTCACCAATCAGCGCGAGACCACCATCGTGTGGAACCGCCACACCGGACGCCCCTACTACAACGCCATCGTCTGGCAGGACACCCGCACCGACCGCATCGTGGGCGAGGTGGAGAAGGCCGGCCACGGCGATCTCATTCGCGAACGCGCCGGACTGCCGCCCGCGCCGTACTTCTCCGGCGGCAAGCTGAAGTGGATCCTCGACAATGTCCCCGGCGTGCGGGCGGACGCGGAGAACGGCGACGCCCTCTTCGGCACCTCCGACAGCTGGATCATCTGGAACCTCACCGGCGGCGTCCACGGCGGTGTGCACGTCACCGACCCGACCAATGCGTCGCGCACCATGCTCATGGACCTCGAAACCCTGGACTGGGACGACGAATTGCTCGCCGTGTTCGGGGTGCCGCGCGCCATGCTGCCGCGCATCGCGCCCTCGTCGAATCCCGAGGGCTTCGGCACCACCTACCCCAGCGGCCCTTTCAAAGGCGCGGTGCGGATCGCGGGCGTGCTCGGCGACCAGCAGGCCGCCACGGTCGGCCAGGTCTGCTTCCGGCCTGGCGAGGCCAAGAACACCTACGGCACAGGGAATTTCCTGATGCTGAACACCGGCACCGAGATCGTGCACTCCGAGCACGGCCTGCTGACCACGGTCGCCTATCAGTTCGGCGACGACAAGCCGGTGTACGCGCTGGAGGGCTCGATCGCCGTCACCGGCTCGGCCGTGCAGTGGCTGCGCGACCAGCTGGGCATCATCTCCGGCGCGGAAAGGGTTGAGGCCCTCGCCGGTCAGGTGCCCGACAATGGCGGCGTCTACTTCGTGCCCGCCTTCTCCGGGCTGTTCGCACCCTACTGGCGCCCGGATGCCCGCGGCGTGATCGTGGGCCTGTCCCGCTTCAGCAACAACGCCCACATCGCCAGGGCCACACTGGAATCCATCTGCTACCAGACCCGCGACGTGGTCGAGGCCATGCAGCAGGACTCCGGGGTGCGGCTCGACACCCTGCGCGTCGACGGCGGCGTCACCACCAATGAACTCGCCATGCAGATCCAGGCCGACTTCCTCGGCGTGCCGGTCTCCCGGCCGGTGGTCGCCGAGACCACCGCGCTCGGCGCCGCCTACGCGGCCGGTCTCGCGGTCGGATTCTGGCGTAGCACAGACGAACTCGTGGCCAACTGGCGCGAGGACAAGAACTGGCATCCCACCATGACCGAGGAGCAGCGACGGCGCGGCTATGCGCGCTGGGCCAAGGCCGTCTCGCGCACCCTCGACTGGGTCGACCTCGACGACGAGGACTGACCGGTGCCCCACCAGCATCGAAACACCGATAACAAGGAGTATTTCGTGTCCGCACAACTGGATCCCGCCTACCGCGCCCGGGCGATTGATTCGCTCGGCGACACCGAAATCGACGTTCTCGTGATCGGTGGTGGAGTGACCGGAGCGGGCGCCGCCCTCGACGCCGCCTCTCGCGGTCTGTCCGTCACCCTGGTCGAGGCGCGCGACTTCGCCGCCGGTACTTCCAGCCGGTCCTCCAAGCTCATCCACGGCGGCCTGCGCTACCTGGAACAGTACGACTTCGCGCTGGTCCGTGAGGCTTTGAAGGAGCGCGGCCTGCTGCTGAACAAGCTGGCCCCGCACCTGGTGCACCCGGTGTCGTTCCTGTTCCCGCTGCAGAAGCACTACGAGCGCTTCTACATCGGCGCCGGCATCGCCCTCTACGACACCATGGGCGGCGCGCGCTCGGTGCCCATGCACCGGCACCTGAGTCGTTCCGGCGCACTGGAATTGGCGCCGGCGCTCCGGGAAGACGCCATGACCGGCGCCATCCGCTACTACGACGCGCAGGTCGACGACGCCCGGTACACCATGATGATCGCCCGCACCGCGGCCCAGCACGGCGCGACCGTGCTGACCCGCACCCGGGTCACCGGGTTGCTGCGCGATGGCGAGCAGGTCGTGGGCGCGAAGGTCATGGATCTGGAAACCGGTCTGGAGCACAGCATCCGGGCCAGGACCGTGATCTCGGCGACCGGGGTGTGGACCGACGACATGATCAAGATGACCGGCGTGGACTTCCCGTTCCACGTGCGCATGTCCAAGGGCGTGCACATCATGGTCCCGCGCGAGAAGCTGGACCTGGACACCGGCATCGCCATGAAGACCGAGAAGTCCGTGCTGTTCGTCATCCCGTGGGCCGAGCACTGGATCATCGGCACCACCGACACCGACTGGTCGCTGGACAAGAACCACCCGACCGCGACCGCCGCGGATGTGCAGTACATCCTCGACCACGTCAATTCGCTACTGCGCGAACCGCTCACGCGCGCCGACATCGTCGGCACCTACGCGGGCTTGCGGCCGCTCATGACCGGCGCGTCGAAGGAGACCTCCAAGCTGTCGCGCGAGCACGCGGTGGCCGAACCGGCCCCGGGCCTGTTCGTCATCGCGGGCGGCAAGTACACCACCTACCGGGTGATGGCCGCCGATGTGGTGGACGCCGCCGCCGAGCGCCTCGGCAGCGATGTCGCGCCGTCGGTGACCGCGAACCTGCCCATCCTGGGCGCGGTCGGCTACCAGGACATGGTCGACACCATCGCCGATGTGGCGGCGCGGGCCGGGCTGCCGGTCGAGACCGTGGCGCATCTACTCGGCCGCTACGGCTCGCTGACCGCGGAGATCTTCGACCTGATCGGCGCGACTCCCGAACTGGGCCAACCGATTCCGGGCGCCGAAGACTACCTGGCCGCCGAGGCCGTCTACGCCGCCACCCACGAGGGCGCGCTGCACCTGGACGACCTGCTCACCCGCCGCACCCGCATCTCGATCGAGGTGCCCGACCGCGGCCTGCGGGCGGCGCCGGAGATCGCCCGCCTCATCGCCCCGCACCTGGGCTGGGACGACGAGCGCAGCAATGCCGAGATCAACCGCTACTTCGACCGCGTACACGCCGAACTGGCGGCCAACGAGGAGAAGGACGACGAGTCGGCCAACGCGGCCCGCATGATCGCCGTCGGCTGACGATCGGCCCGAGCATTCCGGCGCCGCACGAGTAATTCCCGCGCGGCGCCGGAGTCGTATTCATTTCCCGAAAAGCCCCGTGCCGGAATCATTTCCACCAGTAGGAACGCCGACCGAGCCGATGCCTGGGTTCCGGCACTCGGCTCCCCGGACGACGGCGCGCTCGCGGGCCTGGTCGCCCGGGAGTACCTGGAGTTCGCAGTTGCGCCGAGTCACAGCCCGATGGTGGGCATCTCCCCGAGGGTCGCACCGAGGCTCAGGAAGTGCTCGGGTGCGACCTCGACGAAAATCGCCCGCCCGGTGGCGATCACGGTGTCGCCATCGGTCAGCGTGGTGTCGATGAAGAGTTTGCGGCCCTCACGTCCGGCGAGCACGGCGGTGACCACGAAATCGCGGTGCAGGCGGGCGGGGGCACAGAAGGTGACGTCGAGTTTGACGGTGACGGCGGGCTGGCGCAGTGGGACCAGGATCGCGCCGCAGGCGTCGTCCAGGGCCGCGGCGACGATGCCGCCGTGCGCCACGCCGGGCGCGCCCTGATGCCGCTCGTCCAGTGTGAAGGTGCCGCACACGGTGTCGCCCCGACGTCCGAAGGCGATCTGCGGGGACGCCGGATTGGCGGGGCCGCAGCCGAAGCAGCCGGGGTGATGCGGCGGGAAGGGCCCGTCGGCGACGAGGTCGCCCAGAGGCAGCGGCGCGGCATCGCGATCAAGGTCCATGACCAGAAGTTAACGCATATTCAAAACTGACATGCACCCGCCCCCGGGCCAGCAGGCAGATCGACAGCAGTGGTCGGGCGCACCCGACTACGCCAAGAATTTGGCCGTGACCATGTTCGATGTGGACGCGCATGCCCGGCTACGGGAGCCCTCCACGAACGAAATGCGCCGCGCGGGATCGATTCCAGCGCGGCGTATTTCGTGTGCGTCAGTGCTCAGTGCTCGGTCGGGGACGCCTTGCCGCCCGACGCCTTCGTGCTGCGCTTGCCGTGGCCATTTCCGCTGTGCTTGGCATCCGGCTTGTCGGACTTGGCCTTGCCGCCCTTGCCGACGGTCATGACCGATTCCTCGGTGATCTCGGCGTCGGTCTTCTTCCCGCCGGTGTGGTGGATCGCCTCGATCTGCAGACCGTTGCCGTCGGCATCGATGCGCACCGTGTCGCCGGGCGCCAGCGCGCCCTCGAGCAGCTTCTTCGACAGCGCGTTGTCCAGCTGCTTCTGCACGGTCCGGCGCAGTGGCCGGGCACCGAACTCGGGCTGATATCCGTTCTCCGCCAGCCAGTCCATGGCCCGGTCCGAGACATCCAGGCCGATGTCCTGGGCATGCAGCCGCCGCTTGGTGCCGTCGAGCACCAGGCCGACGATATTGCGCAGCTGCGACCTGTCGAGCCGGTGGAAGATGATCTGCTCGTCGAGCCGGTTGAGGAACTCGGGCCGGAACTGCCTGTGCAACCGCTCCTCGAGCTGCGGCGTGATCGAGTCCAGGTCGCCGTCCTTCGCGGACAGGATCAGATCGGAGCCGATATTGCTGGTGAGAATCACGATGGTGTTCTTGAAATCCACCGTGCGGCCCTTGGCGTCGGTGACCCGGCCGTCGTCGAGCAGCTGCAGCAGCACACTGAACACGTCCGGATGGGCCTTCTCGACCTCGTCGAACAGGATCACCGAGTACGGCTGCCGGCGCACCTTGTCGGTGAGCTGGGCGGCGTCGTCGTAGCCCACGTATCCGGGCGGCGCGCCCACCAGCCGCGAGACGGTGTGCTTCTCCTGGAACTCACTCATATCGAAGCGAATGAGCCGATCCTCGTCACCGAAGACGGCCTCCGCCAGGGCTTTCGCGAGTTCGGTCTTGCCGACGCCGGTGGGGCCCAGGAACAGGAACGAGCCGATGGGCCGGTTGGGGTCCTTGAGCCCGGCGCGGGCGCGGCGCACCGCCTCGGCCACCGCGACGATGGCCTCGTCCTGGCCGACCACCCGCCGGTGCAGATCCTGTTCCAGCTTCAGCAGTTTCGCGCGTTCCTCGGTGGTGAGGTCGGCGACCGGGATGCCGGTCTGCCGCGACACCACCTCGGCGATATCGGTGATCTCGACCGTCGGGATCTCGGTGCGGTCCACCTCGTAGGCGGTCTTCTTCTCCAGCTTCGAGATCTCGGCCTTGATCCTGTTGGCCCGCTCGTAGTCCTCGCCGGCGACCGCCGCGTCCTTCTCCCGATTCAGGTGCGCCAGTTTGTCTTCCAGCTCACGCACCTTGGGATCCGGTGTGCGCGTACGCAGTCGAACCCGCGCGCCCGCCTGGTCCACCAGGTCGATGGCCTTGTCCGGCATGAAGCGGTCGGTGATGTAGCGGTCGGACAGCTCGGCCGCCGCGATCAGCGCCTCGTCCAGGTAGCGCACCTGGTGGTGCTCCTCGTACACATCGGAGAGACCGCGCAGGATCTCGATGGTGTCGGCCACCGACGGCTCGGACACCATGACCGGCTGGAAGCGACGCTCCAGGGCCGCGTCCTTCTCGATGTACTTGCGGTACTCGTCGATGGTGGTGGCGCCGATGGCGTGCAGTTCGCCGCGGGCCAGGGCGGGCTTGAGCATATTGCCCGCGTCCATGGAGCCCTCGCCACCGGCGCCCGCGCCCACGATGGTGTGCAGCTCGTCGATGAAGACCACCAGTTCGTCGGAGTGCGCGCGCACCTCGTCGAGCACCTTGGTGAGCCGCTCCTCGAATTCGCCACGATACTTGCTGCCCGCCACCATCGAGCTCACGTCCAGCGCGATGACGCGGCGATCGGTCAGGGTGGCGGGCACGTCGCCATTGACGATGCGCTGGGCCAGACCCTCCACGATCGCGGTCTTGCCGACGCCCGGATCACCGATGAGGACCGGATTGTTCTTGCGCCGCCGCGACAGGATCTCCACGGTCTGCTCGATCTCCTCGGCGCGGCCGACCACCGGATCGACCTGGCCGGCCCGGGCCTCCGCGGTGAGGTCGCGGCCGTACTCGTCGAGGGTCGGGGTGTCGGAGGGCTCCTTGGCGGTCTGGGCGGCGGGCATCTTCGCGCCCGAGAGGGCCTGGGCGGCGGGGCTGTCGTGCACGCCCGCGATGCCGAGCAGAATGTGCTCGGGCCCGATGTAGCTGCTGCCCGCTTCGGCGGCGCTGCGCTGCGAATTGCGCAGGGCCAGCTTGGCGCCGGGGCTCAGGGCCAGGGCGTGGTCCTGGCCGTGCGCGCCGACGCCACTGCCCGCGGCGGTCCGCATCTGCTTGCGCAGTTGTTCGGGGTCCCTGCCGATTTCGGCGATGATGCTCTGGGACGGCTCGATGGCGGCGGCCGCGTAGAGCAGGTGCTCGGGGGTGATCTCGGCGCTGCCCCAGTCGTGGGCGGCCTGCCGGGCGGAGTCCACGACCTGTTTGGCGCTCTCGCTCAGCAAACGGCTCAGGTCGATGCGCTGCACCGGCGGCTGGCGGGACATTCCGGATCCGAAGAATCGGTTGAAGATATCGTCGAAGGAGTCGAAGGAACCCATCGAACTGGGCCAACCCTGGGTCATGGTCACCTCGTGGCTTCGGGTGACGCTCGGAAGGACTCGGGTTCGCAACGAGCCTGCCGACGCGTCAGCTAACGGATGGCGAACTCGGGGTCCACAGTAGTAGCCTCGGCGCGGACGGCAAATGGCCGTAACGACTTTGTTTCGGATCGGTTCGGCCCTCGCCCCCGTCGTCGGAGTACCGGCCGAACGGAGTCCTGATGCCTGCGATCCACGACGAAATCGACGCCCGCGCGGCTGCGGTGGCCGGACAGGTGGTGCGCTGGCGGCGGCATCTGCACGAGCATCCGGAACTCTCCAATCGCGAGAGGAACACCGCGGCGCTGATCAGCGATCACCTGAAAGCATTGAGCCTGGACGAGGTTCGCACCGGTATCGCCGGGCACGGGGTGGTCGGCGTGCTGCGCGGCGGGCAGGCCGGCGACCGGGTGGTGGCGCTGCGCGGGGACATCGACGCACTGCCGGTGCCGGACCTGTGCGGGGTGCCCTTCGCCTCCCACGTGGTCGATCAGCAGTACCCCGGCGGGCCGTTCCCGGTGTCACACGCCTGCGGGCACGACTGCCACACCGCCATGCTCATGGGCGCGGCCACTGTCCTGGCCGACGTCCGCGAAAAGCTGCCGGGCACCGTGCTTTTCGTGTTCCAGCCTGCCGAGGAGGGCCCGCCGGTGAACGAAAAGGGCGGTGCGCGTGAGATGCTCGCCGAGGGCGCACTCGACGATCCCGCGCCGACGATGGCGTTCGGATTCCACGTCACCCCATATCCCAAGGGCTACATCGGATATCGGGTCGGGAACCAGTTCGGGGCGTCCTGCCTGACCAGGATCACCCTCACCGGCCTGCAGGTGCACGGGTCCACGCCGTGGATGGGCATCGACCCGATGCCGGCGGCCGGAGCGATCCTGACGGGCATCGGGCAGCTCTACCGGCAGGTCAGCGCCTTCGACCCGGTCACGGTGAGCATCGGGCACGTCGAGGACGTCGGGCGGTTCAATATCATCGGCCAGACCGTGACGCTGTGGGGCACCATTCGCTGCGCGGCGGAGCACGACATGAGCGAGGTGCAGACGCGGCTGCGGACGCTCGCCACGAACACCGCGGCCGCCTACAACTGTTCGGCCGCAGTGGATTTCCTGCAGGATGTGCCCGCCGTGCACAACGAGCAGGCGTGGATGGAGGCCGGGCTGCCCACCTTCCGCCGGGTGGCCGGGGACGACCAGGTGGTGCCGACGGGGGCCACGCTCGGATACGACGACGTCTCGGAGTTCGTCAACAGATATGGCGGGCTGTACGTGACGCTGGGCGTACAGGACACGCAGCTCGACGCCGCGGGCCTGCCGACGCCGATGCCCGGCGGGCGCGGGCTCCTCATGAACCACAACCCGCACTTCTACGCCGACGACGACACCCTCGTCACCGGCGTGCGGCTGCACGCACAGGTGGCCTACGACCATCTGAGCGGCGCGCTGGTACCCGAATAGTTTGTGCCACAGCCGATTTCCGCGCCGCGATCACCCTCGCGGCGGAAACCGTCAGCGCCCGGCGACGACCGGCATGAACGGCGCGTAGTCGCGAACGTGGCCCTCGGTCCAATCCCAGAGGGACTTCGGGTCCACGGACACTCCGCGCTGCAGAATCAGCCGCCAGCCATCGTCCTGCTTCTCCCAGATATCGCCGTCGCGGTCCACGTACATGCCGGTGCTCTCGGGCTCGATGCCGGTCTCTCCCAGGCCCCTGGGGAAATCCACTGGCTTCATCACACCAACCACCCCTTAACTTCAAGGTTGCTTCCAGTCAGAAGTATTCTTCCCGCCCACTCTTGCGATCCACTTCCGGCCGGGTTGTGTGACGCATTCGCACCGTTAGCATTGGAAACGGAATTCCGTACCACACGGTCTTCTTTATGGCCGCGACCCGCCGATAACTATCCGACAACCATTCGGCTACCTTTTGGCATCTCCAAGTTTTTGAGGGATAGTGCTCTTCTTGCGGCGAATGACCAGTTCGCTTCCGGTCGCAGGAGGACACCGATGGCAGGCGCGGAGCTGAGAGTGCTCGGCCCCCTGCAGCTGTCCGTCGACGGTCGCGACACGCCCCTGGGCACCCCCATGCAGCGCGCCGTGCTGGGCCGCCTCATCGTCGCGCACGGCCAGGTCGTGAGCAGCGAACGGCTGATCGACGACCTGTGGTCCGGGCATCCGCCGCCCAAGGCCACCGCGGTGTTGCAGGTGCACATCCACAATCTGCGGCGACTGTTCGAACCCCAGCGCCCGCGGCGTGCGCCCTCCCGCTTCATCGTGTCCGAGTCGTCCGGTTATGCCCTGAAGATCCCCGAGAACGCCGTGGACGCATGGCATTTCGAACAGCAGCTGCGGACCTATCAGGAACTGGTCAGCAACCCCGAGATCCACACCGACCCCACCGAGCGCAATGCCCTGCTGGAGGCCGCTCTCTCGCTCTGGCACGGTCCCGCGCTGGAGGCCTTCGCCGAGGCCGATTGGGCCGTCGCCGAGGCCGACCGGCTCACCGATCTCTACCTCACCGCTGTCGAACTCAATGCCCGCACCGAATTGGAACTGGGCCGCTCCGGCGAAGTGGTCCGCGAACTCCGCCAGCTCTTCGAGGACAATCCCGGCCGCGAGGAAATCGTCCGCCTGCTCGCCCTGGCGCAATACCAGCTGGGCCAGCAGCTCGAGGCGCTCACCACCATCCGGCGCTCCCGCGAATTCCTCGGCGGCCTATTCGGCGTGGATCCCTCCCCCGCGTTACGCCAACTCGAAATAGCGATTCTCAATCACTCCGCCGGCCTCGCCCAGACCCCGCCCCTACCGGCTCACGACCGCCGCTCCACCGGCTCCGCCGCACCCCCTGCCACCACGAGCAGGGCCGCTCCCGCGCCGGTCTCCAGCCCGGGCATCGAGACCGCGAAAGCCAGCGCCGCCCCCGGGGCTGCCGACGGGTTCCATTGCGCTACCGGCTATCTCACCGAGTTGTCGGAGCTGCTGCACGCCGCCGAGGCGGCGCGGGCCGGGCAGTTGCGGGTCGCCTGGGTCGCCGGAGAGGCGGGAATCGGCAAGACCGTGCTGGCGGAGGCCACCCTCGCCACGCTGTCCACCGCGGGCTGGACCGCGGTGACGGGAACCTGCCCGGAGATCGACGGCGCGCCCGCGGCGTGGGCCTGGACCGAGATCAGCACCGCCCTCGACATGAACGAGCCGAACCGGGCTGCGGCTGGGCAGCTTTCGGAGAGCGCGGCCGGCCCGGTCACGCCGGCCGCGGACGTGTTCACGCTGGCGCGGGTCATCGCGGAAAAATGCAGGCGCGCGGCCGGTTCCGCGCCGGTGGCGCTGCTACTGGAGGACGTGCAGCGGGCCGATCCGGAGACCTTGCAGGTATTGCGGCAGGTGGTGAGCTGGCTGCGGGATGAGCCGGTATTCGTGCTGGTCACGATGCGGCGATCGGAGGCGGCGCAAGGGCCGCACAATACGGTCGCGGCGCTGGCGCAGCATACGGGCGCCTGGCTGGAGCTCAATGGACTGGACGCGGAGGGGACGCGGCGAGCCGCGGCGGCTGCCGGGCTGCCGGGGATCGAGGCCGAGGCGCTGGAACAGCTGCACCGGCGGACGGGCGGGAATCCGCTGTTCGTCCGGGAGGTGGCGAAAGCGGCTGCCGCACAGGGGAGTTTGGACGAGGTGCCCGATTCGATCCGGGAGCTGATCGAGGATCGGGTGGCGCAGCTGCCCGACGGGGTGGCCGAAGTGCTGCGGCAGCTGTCCATCTGGGGTGAGAGCGTCGATCTGGCGATCCTCAGTGCGGCGGCGGGGCTGGCCGAGGACACCGTGATCGATCTGGTCGCGGCGGCCGAGGCGGCCGGACTGGTGGGCTCCGGGAGCGGCGGGAGTATCCGGTTCGAGCACGGGCTGATTCGCGATGCCGTGTATCTGGGCATACCGCCGCTGCGCCGGGGCCGGATGCACTGGGCCGCACTGGAGCTGCTGGAACAGCGTGCCGACACCTATCCGGCGGTGGCGCGGGACCCGGATGTGCTGGCCCGGCACGCCCTCACCGGCGCGACCGCCGAAACCGCCTCGCGCGCCATCGAATACGTGGAGCGGGCGGCCGAGCGTCGCACCAGCCGCGGGATGCGCAGTGCCGGTGTGCGGCTGCTGCGGTCGGCGGTGGACCTGCACCGGCTGGCGCGCCACGACGCCGACCACGCGCCCGCCGGCGACCGCATCGCACTGCTGCGCACCCGCTGCGCGCTGGTCACGGCGCTGGCCTACGACAATCGGCATCGGGAGGCCCGCGTGGAACGCGACCGGGCCCTCACCCTCGCCGAGCAGCTGGGCGATCCCGACCTGGTGGTCCGGGCGCTGACCTGCTGGCGCGCCCCGATCATCTGGGCGATTCGCAACTGGCGCAAGCCCGATCAGCACATGCGGCGGGCGCTGGCGGGCGCCCTGACCCGGTACGACATCGGCGCGTCCACCCTGGCCCTGCTGGTGAGCGAGACCCCAGGGCCCGCGGCGTCGACCCACGACGACTCGAATGTAATTGCGGCACAGGCCGATTCGAACGACGTCGCAGATGCTGATCTGGTGCGCCTGCTGGTCGCGGCGACCTTCGAGACGGGACTGGTGGAGTCGGCCGCCGGGCGGCGACTGGCGCGGCTGGCCCTGGAGACGGCACGGCGCACCGGCGATCCCGAATTACTGTGTGCCGCCATCAATGCGGTGACCTATCTCGCATTCGGGTACGACGCGGAGTTCTCGGCACTGGTCGACGAACTGGAGGGGCTGGCGACCGCCGCCGGACTGGCCGAGTACCGGGCGCTGGCGCATTATCTGGGATATCGGGCCGCAGTGGCCCGGGCGGATCTGCGGGAGGCCGGGCGGCGGGCGACGGCCGCGGTGGAGTTCGCCGACGAGGGCCAGTTGCAGCCGCTGCTGGATATGGTCAGCTGTTTCGCCGGGACCATGGAACTGCTGCGCGGGAACATCGACGCGGCCGACGAGCTGTACCAGCGGTTCACCACCCGCACCCGGCTTTCCGGCGTCGCCAATCACGCGGAGGCGGAGTTGTTCTGCGCGCTCTCGACCGCATGGGCGCGGGGTGAACTGGGGAGCCTGACGGACCGGCTCGCGAACGCCCATGCGGCCCTGCCCGCGGCGGCCGCCCCGGCCTACACGCTCGCGCTGCTGCAGAGCGGACAGCGCGAGCGCGCACGCGGCGTGTACGAGGACTCGGATCCGATTGCGGCGGGCTTCTATCCGGTCCTCATGTCGGCATTGCGGGCGGTCGCCGCCATCCAGCTCGGCGACACTCCAGCAATTCAGCGGCTCTACGAATACCTGGCGCCGCACAGCGGCACCCTGATCGGCCTCGAAACCGGGATGACCGAGTTCGGCCCGATGGACTCGATCCTGGCGGCGCTGGCCGCCGCCCAGGGCGATGCCGAGGCGGCCGCTGCGCATCGCGACCGCGCGGAACGCCTGCTGGAAAGGATTCGAGCCGAACTTCCCGAGTGCGGCGCCGTACTACTGCGCGCGGCTTGACGCACGAGAAATCCGGATCGAGCCATTGGCCTGAAATGTCCTCCCCGCGCTTAGAGCCGATGCCCGCAGGCTTCGGCTCCCAGCGAATTCCCAGCGCCGTGATTTGCGCTGGTTAATTCTTGGCGCGCTGGTAAGCGTCGACGATCTCGGCCGGGATACGGCCGCGCGAGGAAACCTGGTGCCCCTGAGCGCGCGCCCATTCGCGGATCGCGGTGCTCTCCTCGCGGTCCACCGCCGGACGGGTGCGGCCGCCCGCGGCCACCTTGCCGGTCCGCTTGGAACGACCGACCTTGCGGGCCTTATCGGTCCACGGTTCCAGGGCCTCCCGCAGCTTGCCGGCGTTCTTGTTCGACAGGTCGATCTCGAAGTCGTTGCCGTCGATCGAGAAAAAGACGGTCTCGTCGGCCTTCGATTCGCCGTCGTAGTCGTCAACCAGAGTTACGGTGACTTTCTTCGCCATGGACTGCCCTTCCACGTGTGAGGTGCCGCTATTCGCCGAAATGTTAATGCCGCGCGATGCAGGATTCAAACCAGGCGCGAATCGAATTAGGGGCGACCAGACTATTCTGCTATTACCGCAGAGACCGTCCGGTCTTCAGCACACCCGGAATGCGGCCAAGCGCCACCCGGAACGACCGTGGACAATGCGGGCGGCGAGCGCGAAACGCCGCGCGCCGCGATCGTAACCCGCGCAAACTTCCGCCTGCCCCGGCCCGGCCATGATCACATCCACCCTGGTGAGGGTGGCGGTGCCGAGCTGCCGACCGGGTAGCCGTCCCGCCCCCGTCAGGGTGCGCACCGCGGCTACCACCGCCGGCTCGGCGAGCGGCCCCAGTTGCCTCACCGGACGGCGGCCGTCCAGCACCTCGAGCGCCAGCCGCAGCACCGCACCGGCGAATTGCCTTGCCGCAGTGTTGCATTCATCACCACCCCAGGCTTTCACAGCATGCGAAGAACGCAGAAGCCGTTGCAGGCCGACCGATCCGGGCGCAGCAGAGACCGATCGGCGATCCACTCGATTCCGGCATCCGGGCGATCGGCCCGCGGTGGCGGACGGCCACTGAGCGGGCTGCGGCACCCGGCGGCCCACCTCCGGCGCGTGGCGGTCCGCCCTCGGCACCTGGCGGACCGGCTCCGGCTTGCCGCGACACTGTTCCAGCGGTGGCTCGAATCGTGGTGCGGGCAGCAGGAATCCGCCCGCCGCTGTCCTCGACTCCATCGCTGTCCCCGAGTCCGTCGCTGCCCGCGACTCGACCGCCGCTCTCGTCTCGACTCCTCCCATGGCGCGAAAGCATGGCAGCCCAGCCGAACGCAGGCGGCCGAAATCAGGGTTTCGCACCCCTCGGCTACTTCAGCAGCGCGAGCCGCCCCAGCAGGTCGGTGGGCAGGTAGAGCAACCGGCTGGTGGTCCACAGCTGCCCGGACTGCGGGTCGTACTGATCGGGGTGGATGTCATGGCGGCCCTGCTGGCCAGCAGGCCCGAGAGCGAACCGGAGGCACTGCGGCGGAACCGAATTCAGTGGACCGGCTCGAGCACCTCGGCCGCCGCGACCGGCCGCAGCGTCTTGCCGAGGTCGGTGCGCAGGACCATGGCGGTGTCCAGCAGGTAGTTCTGCCGCACCTGCCACGGATGCCGATCACCCTGGCGCGGGAAGTCGCCGATCGAGCGCTGGACGTACCCGGAGGCCAGATCCAGCAGTGGCCGCTCCTGCAGGGTGCGCTGCGGCTGCGGGACCACCGCACGGTAGCCGTTGCGGTCCATGTACCCCAGCACCTTGCAGACCAGTCGCGAGGTGAGGTCGGCGCGCAGCGTCCAGGAGGCGTTGGTGTAGCCGATGCACACCGCGAAGTTGGGCACGCCGGTCAGCATGGTGCCCTGCCAGACGAACTGCTCGGACAGCTCCACCGGTGCCCCGTCGACCATCAGGTCGACGCCGCCGAAGGCGAGCAGCTGCAGGCCGGTGGCGGTGACCACCACATCGGCCTCGAGCACCTTGCCCGACTTCAGCCGGATGCCCTCGGGCACAAAGGTTTCGATGTGATCGGTGACCACCTCGGCCTTGCCCTTGCGCATGGCCTTGAAGAAGTCGGCGTTGGGCACCGCGCACAGGCGCTGATCCCACGGGTTGTATTCGGGCGTGAAGTGCTCGGCGACCAGCTTCTCGTCCTTAAGGATTCGGGTGGTGAGCCCGGTGAGCAGCTTGCGGGCGGCCGCGGGCCGACGCCGGCAGTACTGGTAGAAGCCGATGTTGAACAGGATGTTCTTGGTGCGGATGAGCCGGTGCGCCAGGTTCGGCGGCAGCAGTTCGCGCATCCGGTCGGCCACCTTGTCGCGGCCGGGGACGGCGGAGATCCAGGTGGGGCTGCGCTGCAGCATGGTCACCAGTTCGGCCTGCTCGGCCATGGCCGGGACCAGGGTGACCGCGGTCGCGCCGCTGCCGATGACCACCACGCGCTTGCCGGTGTAGTCGAAGTCCTCGGGCCAGAACTGGGGGTGCACCACGGTGCCGGCGAAGTCGGCGATGCCCGGGAACTCGGGCTCATGGCCGTGGTCGTAGTTGTAATAGCCGGAGCAGGAGTAGAGGAAGCCGCAGGTGAGCGTGCCGCGCTCGACACCCTCGGAGGTCCGCCGCTCGACAGTGAGCGTCCACCGCGACTCGCCGCTGTCCCATTCCGCGCCAACGACTTTGGTGCCGTACCGGATGTGCTTGTCGATGCCGTTCTCGGTGGCCGCGTCGGTGATGTAGCGCAGGATGGCCGGCCCGTCGGCGATCGACTTGGCGTCACGCCAGGGCTTGAACGGGTAGCCGAGGGTGAACATGTCGCTGTCGGAGCGGATGCCCGGGTAACGGAACAGGTCCCAGGTGCCGCCGAGCGCGTCGCGCGCCTCGAGGATGGCGTAGCTGCGGCCGGGCTGCTCGGCCTGCAGGCGATACGCCGCGCCGATGCCGGAGAGCCCGGCTCCGACGATGACGACGTCGAGGTGTTCGGCGAGAGGTTGCGCGGCGTTCATGACTTCCAGTCTGTTGCGCCCGCCATCCGGTTTCTTGACTCTGCACGACAAGTATTTGATCCTTGACGACATGTCGGTGATCAGATCCGCCGGGCTGCGGGGTTTCCGCGCGACCGTGGCCGAGCTCGGCGGGGACGCCGAGGAGCTGGCCGCCGCCTGCGGACTGCCGCTCGCCGCCCTGGACACCGACGATCTACTGGTCCCCGACCATGCGGTCGGGGCGGTGCTGGAGCTGGCGGCCCATCGGCTCGACTGCCCGGATCTGGGGCTGCGGATGGCGTCGCGGCAGGACCTGGACATGCTCGGCCCGCTGGCGCTGGCCATCCGGAATGCCACCACCCTGGCCGCGGTGCTCGACTGCACCTCGCGGTACCTGTTCGTGCACGCCCGCTCGCTCAGTCTGACCATGGCACCCGACCCGTACGGCGATCGCGGCGTCATCGCCCTGCGCTACGGCGCCACCGCACCCGGCCTGCCCACCCCCGTCCAGGGCACCGATCTCGGATTGGCCTTCGTACACAGGACGATTCAGCGCCTGGCCGAGGACCGCTACGGGCTGCGCTCGGTGGAGGTCCCCTACCGGCCCGCCGCCCCGATCCAGGCGTACGAGGAATTCTTCGGCGCGCCAGTGCGAATCGAGCGTCCGGCCGCTCTGCTGCGGATACCGGCCGCGCTCGGTAATCGGCAACTCTCCGGCGGCGACGAGAACCTGCACCGGATGGCGATGGCCTTCCTGGCCCAGCAGTCCGGCGGCGCGGCCACGGCGATCGCGCCGCGCGTGCGGACCACCCTGCAGAAGCTGCTCGGCACCGCCGCACCCGAAATCGATGCCGTGGCACGGCTGCTCACCATCCATCCGCGCACCCTGCAGCGACGGCTGGCCGCCGAGGGCACCAGCTTCGCGGCGATTCTCGACGAGGTCCGGCGCACCGAGGCGCGACGCTACCTGACCACGACGGATATGCCGATGGGCCAGGTGGCCTCGCTCATCGGTTTGTCGGAACAGTCGGTATTCACACGTTGTTGCCAGCGCTGGTGGGGTGCAACGCCGACCGCGGTACGCAAGGGCAAAGCGGGCTGACCACACCGGATGTCAACGGGAGGCCGCCGAGTTTCGATGGGCCCATTGGCAAATCACGCACGGCGAGTCGCTCACGACACGCGCTCGATTTGCGAGTCGTCGCGTGTCGATCATGGTCAATCGGCGCTCCCGCCCCCAGGATGTCCTGATGATCGCCGAATGCCCCTCCTGCGCTTGGCCCTCTCCCACGGCTGTCTCCTCCCACCGCGGGGTGCAGTATCTGCGCTGCGTGTGCGGCCAGTGGCTGATCAGCGTGCACGGGAAGGTGGTCGGCGCGGCCGGGGGCACCACGTTCAGCGGGAACAATCCCCTGGCGGAGATCGCCGGGATCCGGGATTAGCTCGCCGGCACGAAGATTCGCGCCGACTCGATGCGCAACCCACGGTCGGCGAAGTCCAGCTCAGCGATACCGCGGCCCTCACGGGTCTCCACCGACACCGTCACCGAGTGCCCGGCGGCAATGGCCTTGCTCCAGCGCAGGCCCTTCACCCGGGTGGTGAAGTCCTCCAGCGACATCGCGCCGTCCCCACCCCACTCCAGGCGCGGGACCGGAGCCAGAACCGCACGGGCACTGGACGAATCACCGGCGGCCACGGCATCCAGCAGCTGCCCGGCGGCCCGCTTGCCCGCCGCGCCGACACCGCGCAGGCCGGACATGAAGCCCATCGCCCCGCCGATGCCCTGATTGCCGAGCAGCTGCGGGCCCAGCTTGGCGCCCGCCAGCAGACCCTGCGTGCCCGATCCCAGCAGCTGGCCGATCATGCCCGCCAGCTCCCAATGTGCGCGCAGGGCACGGATTTTCAGCGCGCCGTCCACTTCGGCCAGGTCATAGCGGAGGTGCATGGGCACGTGCAGGGTGACCCCGGTGGACATGGTGGTGGCAATGGTGAGATCACGGAAGACCGTCATGCCACACACCACGTCACCGGTCACGTCGAAGACGATGCCGTTGGGCGCGATGAAGGTGTCGTAGAAGCGTTCGATGGCCGCGCGCCCGATGTGCGGGCGTGAGCCGACCGGGTCCTCGACGCTGCCGTTGTCGGCGAAAAGGCCCACCCAGGCAGCCTTGTCGTGCGCGCCGACCGCCCGCGGTGACGCTTCGACGGTCGCCAATAGTTCGGCGGCGGTGGGATTCGCGGGCACAGTGTCCTCCAGATGTTGGCAAGCGCGCGCGATGATACCGAACGCCCCGGCCCCGGACTAGATGGTCGCCAAGCGCGGGAGCAGGCGTTCGGCGAATTCGGTCACGAAGGCGATGGGATCGCCATCGGGCATGAAGTCCAGCTCGGTGATGCCCAGGGCGGCGAGCTGCTCGACATCCCGCAGCACCTGGTCCGGATTGCCGAGGGCATCGGACACATAGACCCCGGTCTTGCGGATGGCGTCGTAGTCGCGGCCCTCGGCCTCGCAGTGCGCGCGCAGCACGGCCAGCTTGGCGGCGACCTCCTCGGGGCTGCTCGCGAAGAGATTGCAGGCGTCCGCGTAGCGGGCCACCAGCAGCAGCGTCTTGCGCTCACCGCCGCCGCCGATCCGGATGGGCGGGCGCGGCCGGCTCAAAGGCGCTGGCACACAGAGGGTCTCGGCCAGCTGGTAGTGCTCGCCCTTGTACGGCCCATTGTCGGGGCTCCACATCTGCAGGCAGATCTGCAGTGTCTCCTCGAGCCGTTCGAACCGCTCGGCCATCGGGACGACCGGTACGCCGAGCCCGCGCTGCTCCCGCTCGTACCAGGACGCGCCGATGCCCAGTTCGGCCCGGCCGCCCGAGAGCACGTCGAGGGTGGTGACGATCTTGGCGAGCAGGCCGGGATACCGGTACATCACCCCGGTCACCAGCAGTCCCAGCCGCATGCGCTCGGTCAGCGCCGCCAGGTAGCCGAGGGTGGTGTAGCCCTCCAGCATGGGTTCCTCGGCGCTGCCGCGAAGCTCCATCTGGAAGTAGTGGTCCATGACCGTGAACTGCGCGAATCCGGCCTGTTCGGCAATGCGGGCGGTATGCGCCAGCGTCGACGCGATCCGGTCGGTCGCGGCGGGGTGCGAGTAGTTCCAGTAGTGCAGGCCCAGCTCCATGGCGAACTCCTCCGTTGGGGACGACATGCCTGTGTTTCGTGCTGCGTGATGCCATGCGTTCGTGCGCAATACAGTCTGCCCCACGATCACGCCGGGAAGGTCGACGGCGGGATCGGTACCGTCGGAGGCGTGCCTGCTCTCCGGAGGGTCATCGCAGGGGTCGTCACCGTCACGGCGCTGATCGTCGCTCTCGCGTTCGCGGGGCTGCCGGTGTTCGTGCACCCGCAGGTGGATCCGCTGCGCCGGGCCGACGCCATCGTGGTGCTCGGCGGGACGGCTTACGCGCGCTACGACGTCGGGCTGCGGCTCGCCGAGCAGGGCTATGCGCCCGAGCTGCTGATCTCGCGATCCACCGGCCAGAACGACCCGGTGATGGACCGCTACTGCGACGGCGGGTTCGCCTTCACGGTCTCCTGCTTCGTGCCGAATCCGTGGACCACCCAGGGCGAGGCCGAGGAAATCCGCCGGCGGGCCCAGGCCGGGCACTGGCAGCACATCATCGTGGTGACCTATACACCGCACGTCTCGCGCGCGCGATACATCGTGGGGAAGTGTTTTTCCGGCCAGATCACCATGGTCGCCAGCCCCAGCGATTCGGGGCTGTTGTTCTGGTCGTGGATGTATGTGCGGCAGTCGGCGGGTTATGTGCGCGCGTTTCTGCAACGCGGATGCTGAGCCGAAAGATGGGCCACGGCCGCGCAATTGAACGGTTACGATGAGGTCCGGGCAAAGGGAAACGCGTCCGTCGCGGGGGTGGATGCGGGTGCGGGAGGATTTCCGGTGCGTATCGACGACCTTCGTGCCGTGCGGGACAGCGAGCTGACGGCCGACCTGTGCATTATCGGGTCCGGACCGGCGGGTCTGACCCTGGCTGCCGAACTCGCGGGAAGTTCGCTACGGGTGCTGGTGCTGGAGAGCGGCGGGCGCGAACTCGCCCCCGGCACCGATGCGCTCAATGACATCGAGAATATCGGCGCGGCGCGGGCCCAGCCGTATCGCAATGCCCGCAATCGCATTCTGGGCGGCAGTTCGCACACCTGGAGCGGACGCTGCGCACCGCTGGACGAACTGGATTTCGCGGCCCGCGCCTGGGTCCCGTTCTCCGGCTGGCCGATCGGATTCACCGAGGTCCAACCGTATCTGGATCGGGCGGCGGGACATCTGGGACTGGGGTACGGGGCCGGGTTCACCGGCGACCGGTTCTGGGAGCTGGCCGACCGGATTCCGGCCCATCCGGAGGTGGACCGGCGCTGGCTGCGGCCCTACTTCTGGCAGATCAGCAAGGACCCGGCGGATCCGTTCGACTCCAAGCGATTCGGCGTCCACGCCGGGGAAATCTCTGCGGCCAATGTTCGAATTCTACTGAATGCCACCGTTTCCCATATCGACACTGATCCGGACGGCAGCCGGGTCGAGGCATTACGGGTGGTGGATTCCGACGAAAATACCCGTGTGGTGCGTGCGACGCGAATTGTGCTGGCCGCCGGAGGAATCGAAAACGCGCGCCTGCTGCTCGCGTCGAATCGCATTGTGCCGGAGGGTATCGGTAATCGTCACGACGTGGTGGGCCGGTATCTGCTGGATCATCGTTGCGGCGTGGTGGGCGCGCTCGACCCGCACACCTCGGCCGCCGCGCGTGACCGATTCGGCAAATACGTGGTGAAAACCCGCGGCGGTAAGCACACCTTCCTGCACGGGCTGGCACTGTCGCCGGAAATCCAGGCCGACGAGGGACTCCTCAACTGCGCCCTGTGGATTCAGGAGGTGCCCGCCGAGGACGACCCCTGGGAGTCGGTGAAGAACCTGTTGCGCGGGCACCTGAACCTGCACGACGCCCGCACCGTCGTCGGCCATCCCGGCCTGCTGCTCTCCGGGGCCAAACGCCGTCTCATCGACCACACCGGCCTGCCGCGCAAGCTCGAACACGTGGAACTGCGCTGCATGGTGGAGCAGACCCCGGATCCGCGCAGCCGGATCACATTGAGCGACACCGTGGATCGCCTGGGCATGCCGCATCCGCGCATCGACTGGCAGGTCAGCGCCCAGGAGGACGCCACCGTCCGCCGCGCCGCCGCCCTGGTCGCCGGCGAGTTCGCCCGCCTCGGCTATCCCCCGCCCGCCCTGGACGAATGGGTCCGCGAGGCCAGTGATCTCCCGGTCCGGCTGACCGACTGGGCGCATCCCACCGGCGCGACCCGCATGTCGGCGGACCCGCGCACCGGCGTCGTGGACGGCGACTGCCGCGTGCACGGCATCAGCAACCTCTATATCGCCGGCAGCTCGGTCTTCCCCACCAACGGCCACGCCAACCCCACCCTGACCATCGTCGCGCTGGCCGTGCGGCTGGCCGACACGCTGCGCGGCGCTGCCGCCTGACGGGTACACCGAAAGGCCCGCCGAGCTCGAAAGCTGCGGCGGGCCAGAGTTTTCCGGCGCGCGATTACTGCTTGGGCAGCGGGAGGTCGATGCCGCCGACGTCGGTGACCTTCCAGTCGCTCCCGGGGTCGACGCTCACCGTGTAGTAGATGGTGGTCAGGACGCCGTCCGGGTTCTGCGCATTGGTGGAGTTGACGTTCAGATAGACGTTCACCTTGTAGCCGCCGTTGTCGCGATTGGTGACCTGCGAGCTGAGCAGGGTCGGGCTCGAGGTCCACTTCAGCGGAACCAGGATCTCCTGCAGCTTCGAGGAGGTGGCATCGAACTTGCTCGCCAGCGCCGGGGTGGTGTTGGACTTGAGGCGAGCGGTCCAGGCGTTGAAGTCGGAGAAGTTGAGGTTGGCCGCGCCCATGGCGTAGTCGGAGGCCACCTGCTCGGCGTGCTTGTCGTTCGCGGCCTGGGCGTCGCGGTCCTTCAGGTCCCCGCGCGCGGACTGCCACAGCACGGTGACCGTCACCAGCGCGCCGACGAGCAGCACCGCGGCGACCGCGGTCACCAGCGTCGAGACCTTCAGCTGCACCGTCTTGCCCGGGGCCGGCGCCGGATCCGGGTCGACCGGCTGCTTCGATTCGGTGTCCTGAGACATGGTCTCCTCCTTGCTGATACTGCTACTTCACGCCGACCTGCACGCGCACGGCACCGTCACCGGTGGACGCGAGCGCCTGCGAGATCAAGCTGCTGATATTGAGCTGAGGCCCGGCGGTGCGTGCCGCGTCGGCGAGCGGCTGCAATTGGGGCGCGAGGGTCTTCAATTCGGGTCCGGCCTGCTGCAGCCACTCGGTCAGCTTGGCCAGGAAGGGCGCCAATCCGTTGCCGGAGACATATGCCTGCGGCCCGGGGGCACGGTCGACCAGTCTACCGACGGCATTGATGAGCTCCTCGAGCGACTGCTCGAACTGCACGAACGCCGGTGCCGCGGCCGCCGTGGCCTCGCCCATGCCATCGATATTCGAGGCCGCCACCTGGAAGCTGTTGAGTAGCTGAGCAATCTTGGGTTCCCGGCTCATGATCGCGGCGGCCAGTAGATCACCGGCACGGGTCAGGTTCGGCATGGCCGAAGCCGTGTCGTGGAAGGCCGCTCCCAACGTGCTCGCCAGCGAAGCCGCGACCTTCGGGTCGAGCTGGTTCATGACCTTGTTGACCAGTCGCGACACCTCGGGAATGGACAGTGGCGACTTCACCGCGGCGGCATCCAGGCGCTGGCCGTCCCTCAGGTACGGCCCGCCCGCGGTGCGGGGCCGGAATTCCACGAACGGCTCGCCCAGCGCGGACAGCTGCTCGATGGTGACGTTACTGTCGGTGGGCAGCCTGCGGTCCCCGTCGATGCGGAAGCCCACCTCGACGCCGCGGGCGGTGGAGTCCACCGACGTGATCCTGCCGACCCGCATGCCGGTGAGCAGGATGGGCGAACCCACGCTCAGCCCACCGGAATTCGCCATCACCATGGACCCGTCGGTGTGGTGCGCGAACGGATCCGCCCGCACCACGCCGAAGGTCAGATAGCTCGCGCCCACCACGGTGACGGCCGCGATGCCGCCCAGCGACGCCAGCGAACCCCACTTCATCGCACCGCTCCGATCATGCGCAGCCCGGCCAGAATGTTGGTGACCTGATCGTCTCGGGAGACCGAATCCGCTCGGATGCCGGTGATGTTCACCTTGGGCCCGTTCTCGACGAACGGAATCAGCTTGTCCCGCAGCAGCGAGGTCAGCAGCGACAGGTTCGACGGCACCGACAGGTCCAGCGGCCGTCCCGAAAGCGCCAGCGGTGCAAAGGATTGCGTCACCGGATCCAGTGCGGTGGCCAGCGGGGCCAGCCACACCAGCGACTGCCCGAGCTGGCCGAGCACGGCGAAGATCCGGGTGACGCCCGCGAGCGAGCCGGTGATCCCGGTCATGGCGTCCACCGACTCCTGGCTGAGCTCGTGGTCCAGGAAGTCCGCGCGATCGTGCAGCACCTGGGCGTTGACACCCAGACCGTCGAGCAGCTTGTCGACCTGGTCCAGATTGGCCGCCAGATCCACCGCGTTCCCGGCCGCGTTCTGCGCGATCCGCTTGGTCTCCTCGGGATCGCGGGGCAGCACCGCATTGAAGTGGTTGATGATGTCCTGCAACTGATTCACGGCCCCGCCCTGGGTGAAGGCGGCCAGCGCGGCCATGGTGTCCTCGAGCTGCACCGGCGGGCGGGTGTGGTCCTCGGTGATGGTGCCGCCGTCCTTCAGCAGCGACCCGAAACCGTCCGGCGGCGTGGTCAGCGCCAGATGGATGTCACCCAGCACCGTGTTCTGCCGCAGCTCGGCCACCGTCGTGACCGGCAGCTGCACCTTGGACGAGATGTCCGCGTCCACCACGACATAGCCGCCGCGCCCGCCCGCGTGCGCCGAATCCACCACGCGCACAACGCCGACCGAACCGACCTGCGCGCCATTGGCGATGACCTTGGCCTTCGCGGGCAGATTCAGCACATTGCCGAACTCGATGTGAATCCGGTAGGTGGGCCCCGAAATCGTGGTGCCCGGCACCGGCACCGAGGACGGATCGAAGGCACAGCCCCCCGCCCCGGCGAACAACCCGGCAGCCAGCACAGCGGCTCCCGCACGCCTGGCCGCACGTCCCCGCGGACGCTGGTCGGAGCCTGCCCCCTGCGCAGGCCTCGACCATGCCGAGCCGCCCGCTCCCGCACCGGAGCCGGGCCGGGTGGCGACGACGATCTCCCAGCGTCCGAACCTCATCGCACACCTGCCATTCCGAGCACCAACGGGACCAGCGGGACGTTCACCATGCCGTTGGCGGCGTCGGTGCAGCTGCCCGGGGTGACGGCATTGACGGCGGCGCAGACCTGTTCGGCCTGCGGGGCCGGCAGGGCCGCGCGCGGAGAGCCGTAGGTGATGCCGCTGCCCATGACGTTCTGGGCCGCATTGGTCAGCACCGGGAGTTTCAGCATGACCTCGGAGAGCGAGCCGACATTGGCGCGCAGCAGTCGGACCAGCGGCAGGGTGTCGTCGAGACCGCGCATTATCGGGTCGCCCGCGATGGTGACCAGATCATTGAGCATGGGCAGCACCGCACCGAGCCGGTCGATGAGTTGCGCACCGGGACCGAGCAATTCGGTGCTCGCATTGTTCAGGGCGGGGGCCAGCCGCAGCAGCACTGGAGCGCAGGTCGCCCCAGTGCTGCTCGACCTTCGCACCGACCGCGGCGAAGGCGTCGAAGATGCCCGCCAGGTGCCCGATGTCGGCGTCCGGCTGGGCGAGCGCCGAACCCAGCTTCTTGACGATCTCGTTGATCTGCGGGCCCGCGCCCTGGGTGGCCGAGTCCAGCGCGGACAGCCCGTGCGCCAGCGCATCCGGGGCCTGCGCCTGCTGCAGTTGCGCGGACAGATCGGCCAGCGCCGTCAGTGTCTCGGTAATGCTCTTGGGCGTCAGGGTTTTGGTGATGCACTGCGACGAATCCCAGTGCGCCAGATCCTTGCCACTGTTGAGTACCGCCAGATTGCGGTCGGCCACAATCGAATCCGAGACCGTGGTGGCGGCGGCGTCCGCGTACACGGGGTACTTCGCGTCGACGGAGAACTTCACCTTGACCTTGGCGCCGTCCGAATCGATGGAATCGACGGTGCCGACCGGGATTCCGCGCATGGTCACCTTGTTGCCCGCGTACAGACCGACCGCGTCGGGCATGACGGCGCAGTAGGAGACTGTCTTCTTCATCGGGTTGAACCACAGCAGGTACCCGACCACCGCCAGCAGTACCACCAGCACCGCACCGGCGACCGACATGAACGCCTGCGATCCGAGCATCCGCTTGAACATCAGCAGTCCTTCCCCGGCACCGGAATGCACACCTGCGGCTGCGCCACAGGCTGCTGCGACAGGGCGACGGTCTGCTGCGACTGGTCGATCTGCACACCGCCGTCCGGAATCACCAGGTCCGACAGCTTCTTCTGCAGGTCCTGCGCGGCGGTCAGGGTCGGAGTGAACTTCTGGCCGAGCTGTTCGAGCTGGGTGATGGCGTCGGTCAGCTTGGGCTTCAGATCCGACCAGGTGGGTTCCGCACCGCCGAGCCGGCCGAGCACATCGCTGAGCAGCCGGATGGCCTCGGCCATCTCGGCATGCTTGTCGTCGAGCACGGTGACCAGCAGGTTGGCATTGTCCATGAGCCGGCCCAGATCGGATTTCGCGCCGTCGTACATACGCACGTACTCGTCGGCCACGGCCACCGCATTGGACACCTGGCCGCGCTGCTTGTCCAGCGCGTCCACATAGGTGTCGACCGTGGCCAGCGTGGTGCGCAGGGTGTCGGGTGAGCCGTCGATCGAACTGCCCAGTGCCGCAAGGTTCTTGTTCAGCGTCGAGCCGTCGATCTTGGAGAGCGGGGCGGCCGCGTCCTGGAAGGTCTCGATCAGGCTGTAGGGCAGGCGCACCCGGTCCGCCGGAATGGCCGCCGAGCCCAGCGGCTTGCTCCCGGCCGGGAACACCGCCACATAGTGGCCGCCGACAATGGTCAGCATGCGAATGTCGAGGGAGGTCTGATCACCCAGGAACACATCGGATTTCACCGTGAAGCGCATGACGACCCTGTCCGGCTTCAATTCCAGCGACTTCACCTCGCCGACCGAGATGCCGGCGATGCGCACGTCGTCGCCCGCCTTCACCGACTGCGCCTCGGACAGTTCCGCGGTGTAGGTGTGCTTGCCGAACGGGATCACGTACAGCGCACCGGCCGCGGTCAGGCCCAGCACCACCAGCACCGCGCCGATGATGCCCTTGCGCAGGTGCCGCTTCTGCTTGGTGGCGTCGTCGACCACCCGATCGTCACGTTTCAAACCGAGCCCGCTCGAGAAGCGGGGCAATGTCATCCGTTGCATATCGCCACCTGCTGTCCCGACACGAGCACCCTGACCACCGCTGGCACATCGGCGGTTCCCTTGCTGCACACCGGCTTCCAGCCGCTCGGACTGGTCGGCAGGGCCGCGTCGGCCGCCCCCAGCACCGCGGGCAGGCGGCCGAAGGCGTCCACCGCCTCCTTGGCATCGGGGAAGATCCTGCGGATCAGCGCGTCCACATCGGACCCGCTGTCGATCCCCAATGAGCGCAGCAGATTGTCGATGGGCCGCAGCACCGAGGGCGCGGTGACCGCGAATTGCGCCAGGCCGCCGATGTTCTGCTGCAACGCCTCGAAGATGTCGGAGAGCTGCTTCAGCAGCGGCACCAGGTAGTGCACGCGCCCGCCCAGCCGGTCCGACAGATCCGACATGTTGTGGATCAGGGTCGAGATCACCTGCTGCCGGTTGTCCACGTACGACGCCAGTTTCCCGATCGCGTCCATGGCCGGGCCGATCCCGCTGCCGTCGCCCTCGATCAGGGCCACCATGCTGGCGCTGAACTGGTTGATGGCCTCCGGGGAAATGGTCTGCAGCACCGGCTTCAGGCCGTTGAACAGCTGCGTCACATCGAACGACGGCACGGTGTGGTCCTCGCCGATGCGCGCGCCCGCCGGAATCCGGTTGCCCGGCTGCGGCTGCTGCTGCAGATCGAGGTACCGCTGGCCGGTCAGATTCTGGTAGCGGATGGCCAGCTTGGAGTTGTCGTAGACGGGCGCATCGGTCTTGACCGACAACTGCACCCGCGCCTTCGCACCCTCGAGACCGATCTGCTTCACCTTGCCGACCTGCACACCGAACATGCGCACGTCGTCACCGACCTTCAAACCGTTGGCGTCGGTGAAGATGGCATCGTGGGTCTCGGTCTTCCCCGACACCGGGCGCTGAATGGCGGTGAGCACCAACATGAGCACCACCACGATGACGCCCGCGAACAAGGCCAGCCGCCAGGCCGCAGATTTCACTCGCCCACCCGTCGCCCCACCGCCACCCCCGATGGAATCGCTGCGCGATGCACGCCTCATTTGGCCCCTCCCAACAGCGGCACCGCGATGGCCGGCACACCCTTCAGGTCGACCTCCACATTCAGCACCGGCCCCTGCCCGGTGTCCGGCATGGCCGCGCGCAAACGCTCCAGCAGCAGACGCAATTCGGCCGCGGACTGCTGCGGCTGCGGCACCATCTGCGCGAGTGCGGTCAGCACCGGGACCAGCATGTCGGTGGTGCCGGAAAGCTGATTCCCGGCCTGGGTGAAGGTCGTCGCCAGCGCCGGCAGCAGCTGACCGGTGACCGTCGCGACGTCCTTGTCATAGGCGGCGCGGTCGGTCTGCAGCCGCTGCATACTGCGGATCAGATCCACCACCTGCACGGTCGCGCCCGCGAACCGTCCGCCGCCGTCGAAGGCCGGGCCGAGGTTGCCGACCAGCTCCGACATCGGCATCTTCTGGTTGTCGGTAATGGTGCGCTGCGCGGTGATGAGCGCCTGGGCCAGCGGCATGAGCGCCTGGGTATCGGCCGCGGCCTGTGCGATCACCGACGCCATCTGCGGGGTCAGCACCGAACCGCCCACCTGCGAGGCGCTGCGCAGCAGCGAGCCCATGGTGGCGTCGTAGACCGCGGCGGCGCGGCTGCCGGTGAAGTCCAGCACCGTGCCCGAGCGCAGCGGGGAACCGCCCGCGCCCCTGCGCAATTCGATCTCGCTGATGCCGAAGAGGTTGGCCGGGGCGTAATCCACCTGCAGGCTGTCGTCCAGCCCGAACAGCTCGGCATCGTCGAGCCGCAGCGAAATCTGCTGTGTCCCGTGCTGATCCGGCGCGATCTCGGTGACCTTGCCGATCACCACGCCATTGGCCCGCACGTCGGTGCCGACCAGCACACCGTCACCGATCTGCTCGGTGCGCAGTGAAATCGGCACTCCGGCCTCGGTTTTCTGTGACCGGTACAGCGCCCAGCCCGCCACCACGGCCACCACCAGCGCCAGCGCGACGGTGCCGACCGTCATCGCCCGCTTGCGATCGACGGCCACACCCGGCATTCCGTAATTCGGCATCCCCTACCCCGTGAACGTAATCGCCGAGTTGAAGCCCCACAGGGACAGCGACAGCACCATGTCCATGGCCACGATGGCCACCGAACTCGCGCGCACCGCCTTACCCGAGGCGATACCCACACCCTCCGGCCCGCCGGTCGCGAAAAAGCCGAAGTAGCAGTGGATCAGGATCACCACCACCGCGAACACGGCCACCTTGACCACCGCGGCGATCACGTCGAACCCGGACACGAACTGGAAGAAGTAATGGTCGTACACACCGGCAGACGCCCCGTGCACCAGCGTGATCAGCCCGCGGCAGGCCGCGTAGGACAGGATCAGCGCGATCAGGAAGGTCGGCACGATGGCGACCGCGCCCGCGAGCACGCGGGTGGTCACCACGAAGGGAACCGAACGCAGACCGAGGGATTCGATGGCGTCGATCTCCTCGGAGATACGCATCGACCCGATCTCGGCGGTCATGCGGCAGCCCGCCTGCGCGGCGAACCCGATGGCCGCCACGATCGGCGCCAGCTCCCGGGTGGTGGCGTAGGCCGACACCAGGCCGGACACCGGGCCCATGCCCAGCATGTCCAGCGTGGTGAACGACTCCACCGCCACCGACGCGCCCATGACCAGGCCGAGCACGATCATCATCGGCACGGTCCCGCCGCCCACGATGACCGAGCCGCGGCCCCAGGTCATATCCGAGATGGCCCGCATGGTCTCGCTGCGATACCGCTTCAGCGTCAACGGAATCGACGACAGTACCTGCCAGACGAAGGCCAGCGTGAAGCCCAGGTTCTCCACCCGGCGCAGGATCAGGCCACGGCGGCGATAGGCGCGCGCGGCCCAGCCCAGCCCCTTGGGCACATAGGTTGCCGACATCAGGCCAGCCTCGTGGGCAGGAAGAGATCGGTGATCTGGGTGGCGACCAGATTGACGGTCACGATCGACACCACCGACAGCACCACCGCGGCGTTCACGGCGTCGGCGACACCCCGCGGGCCGCCCTTCGCCTCGAGCCCGCGCTGGCAGGCGATGATCACCACGAGGAAGCCGAAGATCACGGCCTTCAACAGCGACACCCATACATCGGCGGTGCTGGTGAAGGCTCCGAAGGTGGACCAGTACGAGCCCGGTGTCACGCCCTGCCCGCCGATGGCGACGCCGTAGCCGGCCAGCACGCCCACGAAGATGATGAGCACGTTCAGCAGCGGCGCGACGAAGACCATGGCCACCAGGCGCGGGATCACCAGCCGGTGAATCGGGCTGATGCCCATGGTGTTCAGCGCGTCGATCTCCTCGCGAATGGTGCGCGCGCCCAGATCCGCCGCCAGTGCCGCGGCGCCCGCGCCGCCCAGCAGGAAGCCGGTGGCCAAAGGCGCGCCCTGTTTGATGACGCCCAGGCCGCCGGTCGCGCCCAGCAGTGAATCCGCGCCCAGGGTGTGAATCAGATTGCCCACCTGGACCGAAACGATGACGCCGAACGGAATCGCGATGAGCACGGCCGGAATCGCGGTCACGGTAATGAGCCGCCAGGCCTGGAGAATGGCTTCTTTCCATTGGAATTGGCGGCGCGCGATATCGGTGACGGTGCCGACCACCGCTTCCTCGGCAATTCCGACCGCGCGACCGAAGGTGCGCAGCGACGCCACCGAGGTGCTGGAGAAGTTGTCACGCACGATGCGCACGGCGGACCGATCATGGACGGCCCGGGTCATCGCAGGACTGCTTCTTCGAGACGCCGGAACCGACGTGTGGTGGCGAGCTTCAAATTTCTTCTCCGTGATCGGCAACACTGCCTGCCATCAAAGCTAATGGTTACCCGGAGTTACAACAAATCGGCCCGAGGTGTGATCGGAACCTCTAAGTTACCTACCGGTACGTCCGGGGTCGGTCCCGGTCAGCGGGACGAATGGCCATGTGACCTGCAGTTCTAGAACGCGTTATCAGAGCAGATCGGCTATAACTATGACGCCGAGCACACCCCGAGCGAACCCCCGGCGGGGCGGTTTCGCGGCCCTCTGCCATACCTGAAGCCGAATCGAGTGATCTCGCAGCAACCTCCGATTCACATCGAACGCACGCGTAACCCCGACAGTGCGTGTTCACTGTCGCTGTGGACAACACGGTGTCGGCGGTCCTGCACACGATCGAAGCCGGCGACTGGGCGGAATTCGCGAAACTGGTGCACCCCTATGTGCATTGGACCGAGGACGGCGTCACCACCCGCGGACGAACCCGCGTCATGGCGCTGCTGTCCCGGCACGATGCCACCAATCCCGCGACGTCCTACGAACTGCGCGACGGCCAGATCTATCGCTGGAACTCCTGATTACGGACTGACCGCCAGAAAAACGAAGGCCGAGAACAACACCAGGTGCACACAGCCCTGGAGCAGGGTCGCGCGTCCGGGCACCACGGTGAGCGCGCCGACCACCACGGTCAATGCCAGTAGCACCATCTGGGTCGCGCCCAGGCCGAGCATGAGCGGGCCCGCGATCCAGACCGAGGCGAGCGCAATGGCCGGAATGGTCAGGCCGATACTGGCCATGGCCGAACCCAGCGCCAGATTCAGCGAGATCTGCACCCGGTCGCGGCGCGCAGTACGTACGGCCGCAATGGTTTCGGGCAGCAGCACCAGCATCGCGATCACCACACCGACCGCGGACTGCGGCAGCCCGGCCGCGGCGATACCGGATTCGATATTCGGTGTGTCCACCTTCGCCAGCCCGACCACGCCGATCAGGGCAATCAGCAGCAAACCCAGACTCAGCAACGCCTGCCCGCGGGTGGGCGGCTCCTCGTGCTCATCGTCGACCTCCGCGATCCCCTCGACGGGCAGGAAGTCGTCCGGATGCCGGACCGTCTGCACCATGACGAAGACGCCGTAGAGAACCAGCGACGCCACGGCCGCGAAGGCCAGCTGCGAGGTCGAGAACACCGGGCCGGGTTCGCTGGTGGTGAAGGTCGGCAGCACGAGGCTCAGCGTCGCGAGTGTCGCGACCGTGGCCAGCGCCGCGCCGGTGCCCTCGGCATTGAACACCGCCACCCGCCGCCGCAGCGCGCCCACCAGCAGCGAAAGGCCGAAAATGCCATTGCACGTGATCATTACGGCGGCGAAGACGGTGTCGCGGGCCAGCGAGGCGGACTTCTCCGGACTGGACACCATGAGCGTGACGATCAGCCCGACCTCGATGATGGTCACCGCCACCGCGAGGATCAGCGATCCGAACGGTTCGCCCACCCGGTGCGCGACCGTCTCCGCGTGGTGCACCGCGGCCAGCACCGCGCCGATCAGCACGGCTCCCACCAGTACCGCCGGGACCGGGCCCAACTGCCGGCCCCAGGCCACCACCAGCACCGCGGCGCCCAGCACCGGGAGGATGGCCGACCAGTACCGCCTGCAGAAACCCACCATGACCCCATCGTTGCAGCAAACCGTCCGCACACCCCGGAAATGGGAGCCATGCCTCCCCCGAACGCGTTACCGCATGAGTACGTCCCGGTGAATTAGGCTGCCCACGTGGACGACACCGGAGCCGCCGACGCGGCGCTACCGCACCCGCACGAGCCGCACGACGAGGGCCTCGCCGCCCGCCTCAACTGGTTGCGGGCCGGCGTGCTGGGCGCCAATGACGGCATCGTCTCCACCGCCGGCCTGGTGGTCGGTGTCGCCGCCGCGTCCACCGACTCCAGCGCCATCCTCACCGCGGGCGTCGCGGGTCTGGCCGCCGGCGCCATCTCCATGGCGGTCGGCGAATACGTCTCGGTCAGCACCCAGCGCGACTCCGAGCGCGCCCTGCTGTCCAAGGAGAAAAGGGAGCTGGCCGAGGAGCCGGAATACGAACTGGCCGAGCTGACCCAGATCTACCGGGCCAAGGGACTGTCCGCCGAGACCGCCCGCCGGGTGGCCCAGGAACTCACCGCACACGACGCCTTCGCCGCCCACGCCGAGGCCGAATTGGGTTTGGACCCACACGAACTCACCAATCCGTGGCAGGCCGCGCTGTCGTCGGCCGTCTCCTTCACCATCGGCGCCATCCTGCCGATCCTGGCCATCCTGCTGCCCCCGACCACGTGGCGCATCCCCGTCTGTTTCGCCGCCGTGCTGGTGGCGCTGGCCCTGACCGGGTCGGTGAGCGCCCGGCTCGGTGGCAGCAATCCACGCCGCGCCGTGCTCCGGGTGGTCATCGGCGGTGCGCTGGCCATGGCCGTCACCTACGGAATCGGGCAGCTGGCAGGGGTTTCCGGACTCTAGCCGGAGGGCCGGCCCGAATCCTCCGGCGGCGCGAGCGGATTCGCCGGCCCGCCGCCCGGGCCCACCGGCGCCGGGATATTCACCGGATGCGGTGCGACCGGCGCTGGAATCACCACTGACGGAGCCGGATCCGGGGCCGGTTTCGGAGCGGACGGAACCTGTTCGGCGGGAGGGGCATTGGGCGGGCGCGGGGCGGGCGCGACTTTGGGCGGATGCGGAGCGGGTGCGAAATGGTCGTGACGCGGTCGGGGGACATTCACGATCGAGGTATCGGCGATCGGGCGATCACCGGACGAGGTGAACCAGATGCCCGCCCCGACGGCCATCGCCATGAGGACGGCGGCCAGGACCATGCGGACCAGCCGCCGGGGGTCGATATCGCCTTGGTCGCGCCGGATCTCGTCTGCCGTGCCCAGCATGGCTGTCCTCCTTCGGATTCCGGGCCGCGCCGGCTAGGGAGCGGGCGGGGGCGGGGGTGGCACCAGGAACGGGAGGATCGGGGCCAGAATGTCCGGCAGTGCGGGGGCCGGTGGTGGAGGCGGCGCCACCGGAGCGGGTGCGGGCGGCTCGGGAGCCACCTGGACGGGCGCGGGCGGAGGGACGTATTGCTCGGTTTGCGGAGCGGGAGCGGGAGCGGGGGCAGGCGCGGGCGCCGGGGCGGGCGTGGGATTCTGCGCTGCGGCCGGGGCGGGCGGTGGTGGTGGTGACGGAGCGGCGGAGGTGGCGGACGGGGGCGCCTGGGGCTGCGCCTTGACCGACACCGGGGCGGTGGACGTGGAAGCCGGTGGGGTGTCCGGTGTTTCGGCGCCGCCGGGTCTGTCGAGCGCGGCCCACATGGTGCCGCCGATGAGGGCGACGATCACGCTGAACGAGAGGACCAGGAGGCCGCCGAGTACCTTGGCGGGCATCGTCCCCACCGCGGTCAGACCGGGGGTCCCGTCATTCGCTGCGGCGGCGGGTTCCTCCCCCGCCGCACCGGGTCTCTCGCGTACCGCGCCCACCGCCATCGGGGAACTCCTTCGGCTCGAAGCACACGCTCGTAGATCCGAAATGCTTCTCCTTCAAGGCACGGTACACATATTTGCTGACTATCTGAACCGGCTACAAGGTAAGGAAATAATCCCAGGTAGATATCTATTCGAACCGATTGCCGGTAAGTTGCGCTCAATCCAGGGTGAGCACCACCTTGCCGAACAGGTCACCGGTCTCGAAGTATTCGAACGCCTCGACCGCCCGCTCGAACGGATACACCCGATCGATCACCGGCCGCATCCCGTGCTCGGCCATCGTGCGGTTCATGAACTCCAGATCCGCCCGGCTGCCCACCGCGATGCGGCGCAGGCCGGCGTACTTGCCGCCCAGCGGATCGGCGGGCTGCTGCCCCGGCTCGGCCGGGAAGGCCCCGATCAGCACGACCTCGCCGTTGTAGGCCGTGGCCGCAAGGGATTTCGCCAGCGTCCGCTTGCCCACCGCCTCCACCACGCGCTCTACGCCCAGGCCGTCGGTGAGCTCCAGCACCACCCGCTCCCAGTCCGGGGTCGCGGTCCGGTCCACCACCTCGTCCGCGCCCAGCTTGCGCAGGCGCTCACCCTTCTCCGGCGACGAGGTGAGGGAGATGACCTGCGCGCCCAGCATTTTCGCGTGCTGCACCGCGAAGAGGCCGACCGGACCCGAGCCGACCGTGAGCACGGTGTCGCCCGGGCCGACCGGCACCGGCTTGGTCACCGCGGCCCAGGCCACCAGACCCGCGCAGGTGAGGGCGGCGGCTTCCGCGTCGGTGAGATACGACGGCACCTGCACCACCGAGTCCTCTTCCAGCAGTACGTAGGTCGCGAGCCAGCCGTCGTGGGTCGCGCCGTACTGCTCACCGCTCAGCGCCTGGGTCTGCGGGCCGTCGTTCCAGCCGACGAAGTAGGTGCCCATCACCCGGTCGCCCAGCGCCGCACGCGTCACGCCCGCACCCAGGCCGATCACCTCACCGACGCCGTCCACCAGCGGCACCACGCCCGGCCGGGCCGGCACCGGGTAGGTGCCCTCCATCAGCATGATGTCGCGCCGGTTCAGGGCGGCGGCGCGCACCCGCACCAGCACCTGGTGCGGTCCGGGGATCGGCGCTACCTGCACCGCCGTGCTCAATCCGGCCAGGCCGCGCAGCGGATCCAGGTGGTAGGCAACACCATTCGGGTTCTGATCATGTCCATCGCTCATGGCTCCGAGTCTGTGCCGCGCCGGCCGCCACCGCGATTCCCTCCAGGGAATGATCAAGGCGCGGCTTCCCTGCCAGTGTGACGATTCCCTGGAGGGAATCGCGACGCGACACCGCCTCGAGCACAGTGGAGGTATGACGACCATGGCCCCGGCCACGACCACACCGTTCGCCCAGCAGCTCCGCGGCTGGCGGACACGGCGGCGGTTGAGTCAGCTCGATCTGGCCATCGCCGCCGAGACCAGCCAGCGGTATCTGAGCTTCCTGGAGCAGGGGCGCTCGCAGCCGGGACGGATCATGGTGGTCCGCCTGGCCGAGGTGCTGGGACTGTCCCTGCGGGAGCGCAACGCAATGCTGCTGGCGGCGGGCTATGCGCCGATCTTTCCCGAATCCTCGCTGGACGCACCGGAACTCGACGCGGTCCGGCATGCGCTCGACACCATCCTGCAGGGGCATCTGCCGTATCCGGCCGTGGTGACCCGGCCGTTCGGCGTGCTGGTGGCGGCCAATCCCGGATTCGAGCTGCTGACCGAGGGCTGTGCGCCGGAACTGCTGGAGCCCCCGATCAATGTGCTGCGGCTGGCCCTGCACCCGGACGGGCTGGGCCGGCGGGTGGAGAACCTGCCGGAGTGGGGGCGGCACGTCACCGACAGCCTCCGCAATCGCGCGGGCCGCAGCCCCGATCCCGCGCTGGACGCGCTCATCGCCGAACTCGACGGCTATCTGCCGCCGGTGGAGCCGGGCCCGGGGCATCTGGGTTTCGCGGTACCGCTGCGGCTGCGGTCCGAGGCGGGCGAGCTGCGGCTCATCACGACGGTCACCTCGTTCGCGACAGCCACCGACATCACCCTGTCCGAGCTGCACCTCGAGGCGTTCCTGCCCGCCGACCAGGCCACCTCCGACCACCTGCGCGCCCGCTTCGCCCACGCGTAGACGCCGATCGGAGCTCGGTTCCGGCCGAATGCTTGCCGCCGAATACTCGTAGACGTATATTCGTAAACGAGTAAGGGGGTGCCGGATGGCCCGCAAGCGCAAGGTCGCGAATCTGATGGGGCTGGCGGTGCTGTCCGCCGTCGTCGTCAAACCCATGCATCGCTACGAGATCGCCGCGCAGTTGCGGGCATGGGGCAAGGACAACGACATGAGCGTCAAGTGGGGCTCGCTCTACACGGTCGTGGACAACCTCGCCAAGCACGGCTTCCTCGAGATCGCGGGCAGCGAACGCGACGGCGCCCGGCCGGAACGGACCATCTACCGGATCACCGACGCCGGGCGCGCCGAACTCACCGACTGGACCAGGGAACTCATCGCCGACCCCGAGCCCGAGAAGCGCCGCTTCATGGCCGGGCTGTCGGTCGCCTCGGTGCTGCCGCCCGACGAGGTCGTCGACCTGCTCACCCAGCGAATCACCAAGCTGGATCGGACCATTGCCGAGAACCGCTCCCAATTGGCCGCCCTGGACGGCACGGTGCCGCGGCTGTTCCTGATCGAAGAGGACTACGAGCTGGCCATGCTGGCGGCGGAGTCCGAATGGGCACGCGCACTGCGCGATTCACTCGCCGACGGCAGCTTCCCGGACGTGGAGGGCTGGCGGGCCTGGCATCGCGACGGCGTCATGCCCACAGACATCGCAGAGCTGGCGGAAGGGGGAGCCGACACACCGCAGTCCCAGCACGACTGATCCACATGGACCGGGCCCCGGCGAGGGTGCTGCAACACCGCCGCCGAAGCCCGGGAACACACCGTCTCGAACCGCGTCCGTGCAGGCGAACCCGGCGCCGAGTTTGGCAACTACAGGATAACTGGGTTCTCCACGCGCGGGACGGTTCGGGGTTTCGACACCCTGCGAACACTTCTCGGGAGAGAACCATGTCCATTCGTTCCGCACTCGTCATCGGCGGCGGCATCTCGGGCCCCGTCACCGCCACCGCGCTGCACAAGTCCGGTATCGACGTCACCGTCTTCGAGGCCTATCCGGGTCCCGCCTACGGCATCGGCTCCAACCTGGCGCTCGCGCCCAACGGCGTGGCCGCGCTCGACATCGTCGGAGCCGGCGACGCGGTGCGCGCCCACGCGGTGCCGATCAGCAGATCCTCGATGTCGGTCAACGGCAAGCGATTCGAGCTGCCCGGCATGACCGATATCGAGCCGCTGCGGGTGATCGACCGCGCCGACCTGCACCGGGTACTGCACGACAGTGCCGTCGCCGCCGGGGTGCGCTTCGAGTACGACAAGCGGCTCATCGAGGTGGAGGAGCACGCGGGCGGGGTGACCGCCATCTTCGCCGACGGCAGCAGCGCGACCGCGGATGTCCTCATCGGCGCGGACGGAATCCGCTCCACCGTGCGCACCCTGGTCGATCCGAAGGCCCCCGGGCCGACGTACCTGCGCATGCTCAGCTTCGGCGCGTACACCGACTGCCCGATCGAGCTGGAATCGGGCATGATGACCTTCGCCTTCGGCCGGCGCGCCTATTACCTGTACTGGGCCATGCCCGACGGGCGGGTCTCGTGGGGCGCGAATCTGCCCAGCGAGCAGTACTACTCGCTGACCGAGGCCCGGGCCGTCCCCGCCGAGCGGTGGCTGCGCACGCTGCGCGAAACCTACGCCGGGGAGGATCCGGGCGAGCAGCTGGCCCGCAGCACCACCCCGGCGCAGCTGGCCGTGATCGGCGCACTGCACATCATGCCGCCGGTGCCGCACTGGCACCGGGGCCGGCTGGTACTCACCGGCGACGCCATCCACGCGCCCAGCAACACCTCCGGGCAGGGGGCCTCGCTGGCCATCGAGAGCGGGATCGAGCTGGCCCGGTGCCTGCGCGATATCGACGATCCGGCGCGGGCTTTCGCCACCTACGAGGCGCTGCGGCGGCCGCGGGTGGAGGGGGTCGCGGCCCGCGTCGCCCGAATGAACCAGACCAAGGCCGCCGGGCCCGTCGCCCGCAAGGCCATGCAGCTGATGATGCCGCTGCTGTTCAAGCGGATGGATCCGGAGAAGCTGCTGGGCGGTGAGCAGCGCTTCCGGATCGACTGGGACGCCACCGTGCGGCCCGCCACCGTGCCGGTCTGATCGTCGAGCGGCCCGGCCATCGAAAACCGATGCCCCGCTGTGGATTCCGCGGCGGGGCAGCGGAAGCCACGGTCAGCGCACCGGCAGGACGTCCGGGCGGTCGGCCTCGTCGAGCAGCTTGGTGGCGATATTGTCGATGGCCTGATCCAGCAGGACCCGATCGGCGGCATCGGTGGAATCCCAATCGGTGAGCTCGGTTTCGAGCCAGCGCTTCCACGCGCCGCGCACCCGGTCCACCTCCTGCACGCCCTTGTCGGTGAGTGCGAGCTGGTCACCGTCACGGCGCAGCAGACCCTCGCGTTCGGCCTTGTCGTATACCGGGCCGATCAATTCCACCGGGATCCAATGGGTTCGGGCGATGTCGTCGATGGTCGCCGTCCCCCGCAGGCGGTTGTACATGCGCACCTGACCCAGCGCCCACGCCTCGTCGCGGCCCAGCGAACTGCCCGCCGCCGCCAGGATTCCCGGATCCGGCACGCCATTGTCGCGCTGCTTGCTCAGCACCCGCGCGACGCAACGCTCGAGTTGCACCAATCGATCGGCGGAGTCCGGCACGGAGAACTGCTCCCCCACATCGGTGGCCTCGGCCCGCGCGCTGTCGCGGAGTGTCACCTGCTTCAGGAAGAACGCCACCACGACACCGAGCAGCGCCACCGGCACCACCCAGCGGAAGACGAAGTCGATGGAGTCCGCGTAGGCGTGAATGATGGGTGCGGACTGCTGTTTCGGCAGATCCCGCAGCACCGCCGGATTCTGCGCCGCCTGCGGCGGGACCCGCGCCTCGATCAGCGCCGCCTCCAGATTCGGGCGCAGCTTGTTCGTGTACAGGGTGCCGAACACGGTGGTGCCGAACGCGCTGCCGATGGTGCGGAAGAAGGTGACGCCGGAGGTGGCGGTCCCCAGATCCGAGTACGGGACGCTGTTCTGCACGGCGATGGTCAGCACCTGCATGGCCAGACCGACACCCAGACCGAGGATCAGCATGTACACCGACATGACCCAGAAGCTGGTGTTCGCCCCCATCGTCGACATCAGGTACAGCCCCAGCGCCATCACCGCGCAGCCGATGATCGGGAAAGCCTTGTAGTGCCCGGTCTTTCCGACGATATTGCCGGACAGGATCGACGTGAAGAACAACCCGACCACCAGCGGCAGCGTGCGTACTCCGGACGCGGTCGCCGAAACACCCTGCACGTATTGCAGATACGCGGGCAGGTAGGTCATGGCGCCCAGCAGCGCGAAACCGACGATGAAGCTCAGGATCGAGCACACCGTGAACACGTTGCTGCGGAACAGGTGCATGGGCAGCATGGGTTCGGGGGCCCGGAACTCCGCGGCCACGAAGGTCGCCATGAGCACCACCGCGGCCGCGAACAGGCCGATGATGGTGGGCGAGCCCCACGCGTATTCCTGCCCGCCCCACTCCAATCCGAGGATCAGGCAGGCGACGCCGACCGCGATCAGCGCGATGCCGAGGTAGTCCACGATCGGTTTGACGACCGCCCTGGTCATCGGGATGGTGCGGGCCGCCAGCGCGATCATGACGATGGCCAGGGGGACATTCACGTAGAAACACCAGCGCCAGCTCAGGTGGTCGGTGAACAGCCCGCCCAGTGTCGGCCCGATGACGGTGGTGATGCCGAAGACCGCGCCCAGCGCGCCTTGGTACTTGCCGCGTTCGCGCAGCGGGATGACATCGGCGATGAGGGCCATCGAGGTGACCATGAGCCCGCCCGCGCCCAGCCCCTGCACCGCGCGCGCCACGATGAGCAGCGTCATGCCGTTCGCGAGCCCGGCGACCATCGAGCCGACGATGAAGACGGCGCCGCTGATCTGGAACACCAGCTTGCGGCCGAACAGGTCGCCGAACTTGCCGGACAGGGCGGTCGCGATGGCCTCGGCCACCAGGTAGGCGGTGACCACCCAGGCCATGTGCCCGGCCCCGCCCAGATCCGCCACGATGGTCGGCAGCGCGGTGGAGACGATGGTGGAATCCAGCGCGGCCATGAGCATGCCGAGCGCGACGGTTCCGAAGATGACATTTCTGCGGGCCCGGCTCAGCGGACGAGGCGGGGCAGGCTTCTCGGCGGTGGCGCTGGCACCGGTCATCGGCCCAGTATGTGCCGCTCACCAGCCACTCTGCGGCAACGACACGGCGCCTCGGCCATTCCAGCAGAGCGACCGATCAGTTCGTATGCGGCACCGGTCAGTTCGCGCGCACCGCGTACCCGCCGAGCGCGGGCCCGAGGGTGTCGAAGGCCGCGGCCACCTGCTCGCCCAGCACAGCGGCGATGGCGTCGTTCGACTCCCCCGCGACCGTGCGCCGCAGCACCTCCTCGAACAGGGTGCGATGCACGCCGCCCAGCAGTGCGGCCGCGAGCCGGGCGGTGAAATCATCTGCGGCGCAACCGGTTTCCAGCGCCAGCACCTCGGCCAGCCGCCGCTCCCGGTCCTCGTGGAACTCCCGCAGCCGCGCCACCAGCGCGGGGCTGCCGGTGATCAGGGCGGCGAAGTCCGGCCCGGAGAAGCCGGCGAGCACGGCATCCTTGTCCGCGACCGCGGCCAGATACACCCGCCGCAGCGCGGCCAGCGCCGACTCGCCGGCCCGCCGCTCGCGCACCGTGTCCGCCGGACCCGCGACGAAGGCGTCGTGAATATCCAGCACCAGGTCTTCCTTGCGCGGGAAGTAGTTGGTCACGGTCATCTTGGCCACCTCCGCCGCCTCGGCGATCTCGGCGATGGTGACATTGTCGTAGCCGCGGTCCAGGAACAGCCGGGTGGCGGTGTTCGAGATGTTCTGTCTGGTCTGCAGCTTCTTGCGCTCGCGCAGGCCCAGCGGCGCGGCGGTGGGCGGGGATGCCATGAAACCATTATCATCACCATTTTATGACTGTCACAAGTTTGCCCCGGCCCGCAAGGGCTATCGCCGGAACTTACTCTGAAGTAAGGTCGAACAAACGACTCGAATTGTGAGGTCAGCAGCCATGGCATGGAAGCCCAGCGAAATCCCGGACCAGACCGGACGCACCTTCGTGATCACCGGCGCCAACGGCGGGCTCGGCGAGCAGACCACCAAGGTGCTCGCGGGCAAGGGCGCCACCGTCATCATGGCCTGCCGCAATGCAGCCAAGGCCCAGGAGGTGGCCGACCGCATCGAGGGTGACGTGCGGGTGGCGAGCCTGGACCTGGCCAGCCTCGACTCGGTGCGGCAGTTCGCCGAGGGCACAGGCGAATTCGACGTGCTCATCAATAACGCGGGCCTGATGAACATCCCGTTCTCCCGCACCAGGGACGGCTTCGAAACCCAGTGGGGCGTCAACCATCTCGGCCACTTCGCCCTGACCGGGCTGCTGCTGGACCGGATCGGCGACCGGGTGGTCACCCTGGCCTCCATCGCCCACAAGCAGACGCCCAAGCTGTGGATCGACGACCTCAACTACGAGCACCGCCGCTACCAGCGCAATCTCGCCTACGCGCAGGCCAAGCTGTCGAACCTGATGTTCGCCCGCGAACTGCAGCGGCGGCTGACCGAGGCCGGTTCGGCCAAGCGCTCCTACGCGGTGCACCCGGGCGTCTCGGCGACCGACCTGTTCGCCCACACCGAAACCGTCCTCGACAAGATCTCGAAGCCGTTCATCCGGATCGTGGGCCAGTCCCCGTACCACGCGGCCTACTCCTCGCTGTTCGCCGCGACCAAGACCGACGCCGACCCGACCGTCTATTGGGGTCCCACCCGCTGGTTCGGCAGCCAGGGCCCGGTCGAGCCCTCGCCGTCCAGCAAGATCTCGCAGGATCCGGAACTGCTGCGCCGGCTCTGGACCGAGTCCGAGCGTCTGACCGGGGTCACCTACAAGTTCTGAGCCTCGTGCCCGGGGCCCGTCGCATGATCCGGTGCGGCGGGCCCTGCTGTTACCCACCTCCTACTACGCAGTGCGTAGTCCCCAGGTACCGTGGAGTGCGTGTCCGCTCCCCATCGCCGCCCGGCTCTGATCGTGTTCGTGGTCGTGGCGTTCGCGGCATGCCTGGGGCTGGGCTACTGGCAGTGGACCCGTTTCGAGTCCGGCGGCGGCACCTATCAGAATCTCGGCTACGCGCTGCAATGGCCGTTGTTCGCCGGATTCGTGGTGTGGGCCTATGTCCGATTCGTGCGCCTGGAGCAGGAAGCCGAGCAGGACGACGCTCCGGTGTCCGAACCGGATGCCGCCTCCACGCCGGCCGGCGCCCCCGCCGACCGGCCGCGCCGGCCGAAACCCACGGCGCCGCGCGAAATCCCGGCGGGCCTGCTGCCGGAGCGCCCGAAAGCCGCCCGGGACGAGGATCCCGAGCTCGCCGAATACAACAGGTACCTGGCCGATCTGCACGCCCGCGACATGGACGACAGGGTTCGTGACGCCGGTCTGCACCACACCGAGAGGAGCGCCGGTTGAGCACCCGCGACAACTCCGCACCATCCCCCGTCGCCGGTGACACCACGCTGGCACCCCGCCCACTCGGCGCCGCCGCGCCCGCGAAGATCCGCGGCGCGCTGACCCGCTACCGCGCCCTGGCCTACATCACCGGTGTCTGGCTGCTGGTGCTGTGCGGTGAGATGGTCTACAAGTACCTCATCCTCGACGACAGCAGCACCGCCCCGCACTGGCTGTTCTACATCGGCCAGGTGCACGGCATCTTCTACATGATCTACCTGGTCTTCACCATCGACCTCGGCATCAAGGCCCGCTGGAAGCCCGCCACCACGGCCCTGACCTGCATCGCGGGCACGATTCCGTTCCTGTCCTTCGTCTTCGAGCACTACCGCACCCGCGAGGTCAGAGCTCTCACCGCCTCTCCGGGACTCTAGCGGGGGGCTCGGGAGGCGTTGACTGTCGCGCACCCGTGCCGGCGGTCGGGTGCCGAAACCATCTCGGACGTACCCGGGGAGTTACCCCGAACGGCACGAGATCACTTGCCGACCTCTCGATCGAGCTACACGCGAATGTCCGAACGGGGTTCGGGACCAGGTCCCGAACCCCGTTCGCGTCCACGGGAATTCAGTTGCCGGCGAGGGCAGCCAGCGCCGGGAGGAGCTGACGCAGAGCGCGGCCGCGGTGCGAGGCGGCATCCTTCTCGGCCGGGGTGAGCTGGGCGGAGGAGACGTCGCCGCCGTCCGGGAAGAACAGCGGGTCGTAGCCGAAACCGCCGTCGCCCACCGGCTTCCGGCCGATCACACCCGGCCATTCGCCGCGCACGACCTCCTCGACGCCGTCGGCGACCAGGGCGCAGGCGGAGACGAAGCGGGCGCCGCGGCGCTCGTCGGGGACGTCGCCGAGCTGGGCCAGCAGCAGTGTGTTGTTGGCCCCGTCATTGCCGTGGGTACCGGACCAGCGCGCCGACAGCACGCCGGGCATGCCATTGAGCGCATCCACCTCGAGACCGGAATCGTCTGCGACGCAAGGCAATCCGGTGGCTGCGAAACCGTCACGGGCCTTGGCGACGGCATTGCCCTCGAAGGTGGCGGCGGTCTCGGGGGCCTCGTCGTAGGGCGGCACGTCGTTCAGCCCGACGACCTCGATGCCCGCGATACCGGCCTCATCCAGGATGCGGCGCAGCTCGTTCAGCTTCTTGGCATTGCGGCTGGCGACCAGGACGCGGCGGGTCATCGCTTCTTGGACTCTCCGGGCTCCGGCAGTACGCCCGGGTAGGGCAGCGCGAGGGCGGCCTTCTGCACCACGAACAGCTGCTCACAGCCCGCCAGCGCGGAGTCGAGCAGCTTGTCCAGGGTGGAGCGCGGGAAGGTGGCGCCCTCGCCGGTGCCCTGGATCTCCACCAGGGTGCCGGTGTCGGTGGCGACCACGTTCATGTCGACCTCGGCGCGCGAATCCTCCTCGTACGGCAGGTCGAGCCGCACCCGGCCGTCGACCACGCCGACGCTCACCGCGGCGATGGCGCAGGAGATCGGTTGCGGGTCGGCCAGTTTCCCGGCCGCCCCCAGGTAGGTGATGGCGTCCGAGAGCGCGACGTACGCGCCGGTGATGGCGGCGGTGCGGGTGCCGCCGTCGGCCTGCAGCACATCACAGTCCACCGCGATGGTGTTCTCGCCGATGGCCGACAGGTCGATGCAGGCGCGCAGCGAACGGCCGATCAGTCGCGAGATCTCCTGGGTGCGGCCACCGACCTTGCCCTTCACCGACTCTCGTCCCGAGCGGGTGTGCGTCGCGGCGGGCAGCATGGCGTATTCGGCCGTCAGCCAGCCCAATCCGGACTCGCGCCGCCACGGCGGCACCCCGTCGGTGACGCTCGCGGTGCACATCACCCGCGTCTGCCCGAACTCCACCAGCACGGACCCCGCCGGGTGCGTGGTGAAACCGCGGGTGATCCGTACGTCGCGGAGTTCGTCATCCGCCCTGCCATCGGCTCGTTTCGACACGGCCCTCAGCGTAGTGGCCCATGATCCGCTGTCGCCCGCGCCCCGCTGAATAGCGTCGGCGCGTGGCGAAGATCAGATGTCGAAGACCTCGCCCGGGGAGACCGCGTGCACGGGACCGCTGAAAACCGCCTTGGCTTCGGCGATGACGTCCTCGCGGGAGGTCCACGGGGGAATGTGGGTGAGGAGAAGTTCGCCGACACCGGCCTGGGCGGCGATCAGGCCCGCCTCGTGGCCGGAGAGGTGGATGCCCGGCGGGCGGTTGGCCGGGTCGTGGGTCCAGGAGGCCTCGGAGAGCAGAACGTCTGCGCCGCTGGCCAACTCGAAGACCTCGTCGCACAGGGCGGTGTCGCCGGTGTAGACGAGGGTGCGGCCGGCGGCGGTGGAGATGCGCAGGCCGTAGGACTCCGGCGGGTGGTACATGCGGCGGGCCTCGACGGTGTGGCCGGGGCCGAAGGGCGACGGAACGTCCGCCTGCCAGACCCGCATGTCGATCACGTCGGACCAGTCGTCGGTCTCGCCGCCGATCTCCGCCGAGGCGTTGCCGATTCGCAGCGCGCTGTCGGTGGGGCCGTAGACGACGGCCTTACCCGTGGGCGGATTGGGGTGGTAGCGGCGCCACACCAGCAGGCCCGGCAAATCCAGGCAGTGGTCGGCGTGCAGGTGGGTCAGGAAGATGTCGACCTCACCCGGATCCAGGTGGCGCTGCAGCGCGCCGAGTACCCCGGGGCCGAAATCGATGACGGTCGGTGTCATATCCGGGCCGGTCAGCAGGTAACCCGACGCCGGGGAATCCGGGCCGGACACGCTGCCCGAGCACCCGAGGACGGTGAGGCGCATTCCCCCATGCTGCCACGCTGCATTCTCACTCAAGGAGGGATCCCCCAAATCGCCGACCGCGTCCAGCGTCACCCCTGCGACGCGAGACGGCCGGCGTCAGCCCCACGACGATGACGACGTTCATTCCCAGAGAGTACCCATCCGGCAACCACTCCACCTATCGCCCCGAAAAGATGTCCTTGCCAAGAGATTTCCGGGTTGCCGGGCAGAACGCCCCACAGGATCGAACCGTAGAGCACCGCCACCGCGACTCCGACCGCGATCTGCAACACATTTCGCGCGAACCAGCCCCAGCAGATCAGATATGTGAGCCAGCCGAACACCAGCACCGAGGCGCCGACCGACACACTGTGCGGCGGCGCCGTGAACCACTGGCCCACCCCGGCGATCACCCAGATGATGGCCGTCGCCGTCAGCCCCCGCCCGATCCCGGTCAGCAGGGTGAGCAGCCCGAGCACGATCACCGGCAGCGTGTTCCCGAACAGATGCCCCCAATTGGCATGCAGCACAGGCGCGAACAGAATGCCGGCCAGCCCGTCCTCGCTGCGCGGCTTCACCCCCGCCTGATCCAGCTCGTTGTTCGTGAGGCTGTTGACCCCCTCCACGAGATACAGCAACGCTGTGAATCCCAGGGTCAGCGCAATGGCGCGCTGCCACAGCAACTTCAGAGCACCATTCCCGTCCGACCCGCCCGCCGGCTTCGCCAGCTGCCCCCGCAACCGCGCGATCCGATCCGGATCGAACGACGCGCCCATCCCGCTCCCGCCGCTCATAGCAAGACCTCCTAGCCGCCCTGCCCCGAGCCTACCGCCGCACCGAGTCGGACCGCCTCGGGGAAATCCCCGAGGCGCCGGGGCCGAGTCAGGCCCAGAGCTGGCCGTCGAGCTTCTCCTCGGCCTCTTCGAGGGTGCCGTCGTAGGCGCCGGTGGAGAGATATTTCCAGCCGCCGTCGGCGACGATGAAGGCGATGTCGGCGCGCTTGCCGGCCTGCTGGGCCTTCTTGGCGACGCCGAGGGCGGCGTGCAGGATGGCGCCGGTGGAGATGCCCGCGAAAATGCCCTCTTCGAGGATCAATTCGCGGGTGCGGCGGACGGCGTCGTAGGGGCCGACCGAGAAGCGGGAGGTCAGGACGGACTCGTCGTAGAGCTCGGGGACGAAGCCCTCCTCGAGATTGCGCAGGCCGTAGACCAGTTCGCCGTAGCGCGGCTCGGCGGCGACGATGTCGATGCCGGGGACCTTTTCACGCAGGAAGCGGCCGGTGCCCATGAGCGTGCCGGTGGTGCCCAGACCCGCCACGAAGTGCGTGATCTCGGGCAGGTCGGCGAGGATCTCGGGGCCGGTGGTCTCGTAGTGCGCCAGCGAGTTGGCCGGATTGCCGTACTGGTAGAGCATCACCCAGTCCGGATTCTCCGCGGCGATCTGCTTGGCCAGCGCCACAGCCTGATTGGAGCCGCCCTCGGCCGGGGAGTCGATGATCTCGGCGCCGAACATGGTGAGCAGCTGCCGCCGCTCCACCGAGGTGTTCTCCGGCATCACGCACACCAGGCGATAGCCCTTGAGCTTGGCCGCCATGGCCAGCGAGATACCGGTATTGCCGCTGGTGGGTTCGAGAATCGTGCAGCCGGGCGTGAGCCGCCCGTCGGCCTCGGCCTGCTCGATCATGCGCAGCGCCGGGCGGTCCTTGATGGATCCGGTCGGGTTGCGGTCCTCGAGCTTGGCCCACAGCCGCACGTGCTCGTCACCGTCCCACTGCGGGGACAGGTTCTTCAACCCCACCAGCGGGGTGTTGCCCAGTGTCGCGATCAGCGACTCGTAGCGCGCCACGATTAGCGCGCGCCGCCGGCGACCGCCGGGAGGATGGTGACGGTGCCGTGCTCGGGCACCTCGGCCTCGAGCCCGCCGCTGAAGCGGACATCCTCGTCGTCGACATAGATGTTGACGTAGCGGTTGAGCTTGCCGTCCTTGAGCAGCTTCGCCTCCAGGCCCGGGTAGTTGGCCTCCAGGTCGGCGATGAGGGCGGCCAGGGTCGCGCCCTGGGCCTGAACCCGCTTCTCGCCCTTGGTGATCGGGCGCATGATGGTCGGGATGGACACGGTGACCGGCATGAGGGGGACTCCTTGTGTTGTTCCGGCGGGCGGGATGCGGTGAAAGTCGTTCAGGCGTCGGCGGATTCGCTATAAGCGGCGACGATTTCGACGGGCTCCTCGGTGACCTCGCCCTCGAGGATCCGATAGCTGCGCAGGTCGTGCCGCTCCGGATCGCGGGTGGAGATCAGCACGTAGTGGGCATTGGGCTCGGACGCGAAGGCGATGTCGGTGCGGCTCGGGTACGCCTCGGTGGCGGTGTGCGAGTGGTAGATGACCACCGGCTCCTCGTCGGCGGCATCCATCTCCCGCCACAGCCGCAGCTGCTCACCCGAGTCGAACTCGTAGAAGGTGGGCGAGCGCGCGGCATTGATCATGGGGATGAACCGCTCGGGCCGATCGGAGCCCTCGGGACCGGCGATGACACCGCACGCCTCGTCGGGGTGGTCGGCGCGCGCGTGCGCGACCATCGCCTCCACGAGGTCGGCCCTGATCACCAGCACAGTCGCATCCTTCCGCTCGACGCCCGCGGCCGAACGGCCGAAACGCTGTCGTCAACAGGTGAGACTAGGCGGCTATTCCCGATGAACCCGGTCACACCCCGGCGCCCCGCACCCGTCACGGCGGCGACCCGAACAGGTCACGGTAGGCGGGGATGCCCGCCACCGAGGTCGCCGACAGGATCGCGTCCACGATCGCGCGCTCCACGCAGACCGCCGCCGCCGTGCACAGCTGGTCCAGGATCAGCAGATCAGCGGGGAAGGCCGGAGGCATCGGAAGCGCCGGCGGCTGCGCGGCGGTGCCGGTGGACAGCGCGAACAGGGTGTCGCCGTCCAGCGGCGAATGCGCCGGCCGGATGGCCCGGGCCAGTCCGTCGTGCGCGGTCGCGGCCAGCCGCTTGCAGGCCGCGGGATCCAGCGCCGCGTCGGTCGCGACCACGCCGATGGTGGTGTTGAGCACGGTTCCCTTCACCGCGAGGGCATTCGCGGCCGCCAGCTGTTCGGCGGTGGCCGGGCGCAATCCGAAATGCTCCGGGCCGTCGGTGCCCGCGCCCCACGGCAATCCGGTGCGCGGGTCGAAGACCGAGCCGACCGGATTGGCCACGATCACCGCGCCGACGGTGATGCCCGCCGCCGGGCCGTCGGTGAAACGCACACTGGCCGTGCCGATCCCGCCCTTGATCGACCCCGCCCGCGCGCCCACGCCCGCACCGACCGACCCGCGCTCGAACGCCGGGTCCGCGGCCTCCGCCGCCAGGAAACCGAAATCGGCGTCGGGCCGAATGTTCCACGCCCCCACCGGAAGATCGAAGATGACCGCCGCGGGCACGATCGGCACCACGCGGGACGGGTCGGCCGGATCCATCGGGATGCCCTCCCGGTGCTCCTCCAGCCAGCGCATGACGCCGTCGGCCGCGGCCAGCCCGTAGGCGCTGCCGCCGGTGAGCAGGATCGCATTCACCTGCCGCACAGTGTTTCCCGGGTCCAGCAGGTCGGTCTCGCGGGTGCCCGGACCGCCGCCCCGCACGTCCACCGCAGCCACGGCCCCGTCCGGCACCCGCGCCACCGTGCAGCCGGTGGCCGCGCCCGACCCGAGGGTGGCGTTCGCATCCAGCACGTGGTGCTGACCGACCAGGACGCCGTCGACGTCGGTGATCGAATTACGTGGTCCCGCACCACTGTTCACGGCAGTTCCTCCTCGGTGGCCACGTCCGCTGCCCTAGGGCGCGAGCGCCTGGATCAGTGAGTCCTGCATCCAGGTGAGCCAGTGGTAGACCTCGAGGCTCGGCCCCCGCGGATCGTCGTCCGGGAAATGGTCGGGCGTGTCGGTGGTGATGTCCAGAGCCGTGCCGAGGGCCAGCCGCACGTCGTTGAGCGCGGTGAGCCAGGCGTGCGCCTGTTCCTGGCTGATGATGATCTTGCCGCCCTGCGGCGGCAGCGTTTCCAGGATGACCAGCCCGGCAGCCACCTTGGACTCGATGATCTCCGGCTCGTGCAGGCTGCGCAGGGCGCTGTTGAGGCCGGCGCGCTCGGCGTCGGGGGAACCCGGTTCGGGGCGATGGAAGTCCGGCAGCAGCCGGGCCAGCCGCGGATCATCGGGCGGCTCGGTGTTGCCCGTCTGTAGCCCGGTCAGCTCCGCGAGGTCGTCCTCGGGCGCCGAACGGGCCCGATCGGTGAGCAGTCCGGTGACGGCCCCGACCAGCGAACGCAATACCTCCGCCTCGTGGGCGTCCATTTCCGAACGCAGTTTCGGCCCGCCCAGGGAGGTCTTTCTGCTCCACTTCCGCACGGGGTTACCGTAGTCGTCCTGTTCACTCGTCACGTTGCATGGTGGCCCACAGCCCGGCCGCGTGCAGCCGTTGGACGTCGTGCTCCATCTTGTCGCGCGAGCCGGCGGACACCACGGCCTTGCCATCGTTGTGGACCTTCAACATCAGCTCGGTTGCCTTGCCTTTGCTGTAGCCGAAGAGCTTCTGGAAGATGTAGGTCACGTAGTGCATGAGGTTGACCGGATCGTCCCATACGACGGTCACCCACGGCCGGTCCTCGGCCTCCAGAATCTCGGAATATTCAATGGCCTCCGGTGTCGCCTGTGCCGCCGACATAGTCACGTTGACGCCCGCCGGACCGGCGGCGACCCGGACAACGTCCTGATTACACAGACCCATAACAACCAGGGTACGACCTGAGAACACAGAAACAACAGCCCGCGCGACACGCCGTCCCGACGTGGACGTGAGATCGATGCCCGGGCGTGGCGCACGGTCGGTGGTACGGCCGTCGATGTGCTTAGAGTGTTCCCGTGATGATCGCGGACGGACTGACCAGTACGGCCTTGCTGACCGACCAGTACGAGCTCACCATGCTGTCGGCAGCGCTGGCCGACGGTTCGGCCCAGCGGCAGTGCACCTTCGAAGTATTCGCTCGCAGGTTGCCGAACGGCCGGCGCTACGGTGTGGTCGCGGGGACCGGGCGGTTGCTGACGGCCCTGAGCGAATTCCGTTTCGGCGAACCCGAACTCGCGGTCGCCGGGCGTTTCCTGGACAACCGCACCCTGGAGTGGCTGCGCGACTACCGCTTCCGCGGCGACATCGACGGCTACCGCGAGGGCGAGCTCTACTTCCCCGGCTCACCGATCGTCACGGTGCGCGGCACCTTCGCCGAATGCGTGCTGCTGGAAACCCTCATCCTGTCCATCTACAACCACGACAGCGCCATCGCCGCCGCGGCCGCCCGCATGGTGAGCGCCGCCGGCGGCCGCCGCATGATCGAAATGGGTTCGCGCCGAACACACGAACTCGCCGCCCCCGCCAGCGCCCGCGCCGCCTACCTGGCCGGTTTCGACGCCACCTCCAATCTGGAGGCGGCCCGCAGCTACGGTGTCCCCAGCGGCGGCACCAGCGCACACGCCTTCACCCTGCTGCACAGCGGCGCGGACGGCGCGCACGAGGCGGCCGCCTTCCGCAGCCAGGTCGAGGCACTGGGCGTGGGCACCACGCTGCTCGTCGACACCTTCGACATCACCCGCGGGGTGGCCGCCGCCATCGAGGTGGCCGGGCCCGAATTGGGCGGTGTACGCATCGATTCCGGTGATCTGGGTGTGCTGGCCCGGCAGGTGCGCGAGCAGCTCGACGCGCTGGGCGCGGTGCGCACCCGCATCGTGGTGTCCGGTGACCTGGACGAATACGCCATCGCCGCGCTGCGCGCCGAACCGGTCGACGTCTACGGCGTCGGCACCTCGCTGGTCACCGGCTCCGGCGCGCCGACCGCGGGCATGGTCTACAAGCTGGTCGAGGTGGAGGGCATCCCGGTGGCGAAACGCAGCTCCCACAAGGAGTCTCGCGGCGGCACCAAGCGCGCGGTCCGGCTGGCGCGGCGCACCGGCACCATCGTCGAGGAAATCGTCTACCCCGCCGCCGCGGCCCGCCCCGACCCGGACGGCTTCGACATCCGCGACGTCCAGGTCCCGCTGGTCCGGAACGGCGAGGTGCTGACCGGCCAGCCCACCCTGGCGCAGAGCCGGGAGCTGGTGGCCAAGAGCCTGATCAGCCTTCCCTGGGAGGGCCTGAAGCTGTCGGCTGGCGAACCCGCGATTCCGACGACGTTTCTGAGCTGACCCGCCACCACAGCCCCGCCGCGATCACCGCGGCGGGCGCGGCGAACAGGGCCGTGCGCACCAGCGCGCCCAGCAAGTCATCGGCCTCGAACGAGATCTCGTGCCACGCCAGATTCGCCACCACACTGGCGAGCTCGAACGCCACGAAGAACCGCAGGGCCATCAGTGCGGCACTTTTCATCATTTCCCCCGTTACATTTCGTCTCGGCCCACGATGGAGCGACCGATGCTGCCGTGGACCGGCCGGGCGCCGGGCGGCACAATGCAATACGAGCGGCGCGCCGTTGTGGTTCAGCCGCCGATTCCCGGGAGGTCCGCGCATGAGCCGAGCCCTGATCGTCGTCGACGTCCAGAACGATTTCTGTGAAGGCGGATCACTGGCCGTCGCGGGCGGCGCGGCCGTGGCCGAGCGCATCACCGAATACCTGGGCGTCTCCGACTACACCGCCATCGTCGCCACCCGCGACTTCCACATCGACCCGGGCGCGCACTTCTCCGAGCAGCCCGACTACGTCGACACCTGGCCCCCGCACTGCCGCGTCGGCACCCCCGGCGCCGACTTCCATCCCAGCCTGAACACCGGGCCCATCCAGGAGATCTTCTCCAAAGGCGCTTACACCGCGGCCTATTCGGGCTTCGAGGGCACCGCCACCGACGGCTCGACCACCCTCGCCGACTGGCTGCGCGCCCACGCCATCGACGCCGTCGACGTCTGCGGCATCGCCACCGACCACTGCGTCCGCGCCACCGCCCTGGATGCCCGCGCCGCAGGCTTCGACACCCGGGTCCTCCTCGGCCTCACCGCCGCCGTCTCCCCCGTGACCCTGGCCACCGCCCTGGACAAACTTCGTGCCTCCGGCGTCGAACTGGCCGGAACACTGGAGAACTGACCCAGTACCCGGGCGGGTGCGAAGTCCTGCCCCTGATCGGCGGAAATCGGTCCTGCTGGGCGGCCCGCAGAGGTTTGCGCGAGGGTTGTCGGGGCGGCGCAGTAATCTGGCCGCCGTGCCCGAACTGCCTCCCGTCCCGAAGCTGTTGGCCACCGCTGTGCAGGCGTTGGGGGGTAGGGAGCGCAAGGGGCAGCAGACGATGTCGGCGGCTGTCGCGCACGCCATCGACACCGGCGAGCATCTGGCGGTGCAGGCGGGGACGGGTACCGGGAAGTCCCTGGCGTATCTGGTGCCGAGCCTGCGACACGCGGTGCGGACCGGGCGGACCGTGGTGGTGTCGACCGCGACCATCGCGTTGCAGCGGCAGCTGGTGGACCGGGATCTGCCGCGGCTGGCCGATGCGCTCGCGACGCCGCTGGGTCGGGTGCCGCAGTTCGCGATTCTCAAGGGGCGCAACAACTATCTGTGCCTGAACAAGATCAACAGCGCGATTCCGGAGGAGCCGGAGGCCGAACTCTTCGACGCCTTCGCCATTTCCAAGCTGGGCCGCGAGGTGCAGCGGCTGAACGAGTGGGTGTCCGACACCGAGACCGGCGACCGCGACGAGCTCGCCCCCGGCGTCAGCGATCGAGCCTGGCGGCAGGTCAGCGTGAGCTCCCGGGAATGCCTGGGCAAGTCGCGCTGCCCGTTCGGGCAGGACTGCTTCGCCGAGAAGGCCCGCGCCGAATCCGGGCAGGCCGACGTGGTGGTCACCAACCACGCACTGCTGGCCATCGACGCCATCAGCGGCATCCAGGTGCTGCCCGAACACGATGTGGTGGTCGTCGACGAGGCACACGAGCTGGTGGACCGGGTGACCGGTGTGGCCACCGCCGAACTGTCCACCGCGGCCATCAGCGCCGCGGCCAAGCGATGCACGAAACTCATCGACGAGCAGGAGGTGGACCGGCTCGAGGGTGCGGCCGAGGCCTGGCACGAGCTGCTCGACGACCTGCAGCCCGGACGCTGGGACCGGATGCCGGACGGCGCGGCCCCCGTGCTCGCGCTCATCCGCGACGCGGCCTGGAACGCGCGCACCGCCCTGGCGCCGCAGGGCGGAAGTTCCGCCACCGGCGACCCGGAATCCGCGGCGGCCCGCAATCAGGCGCTGGCGGCCGTCGAGGAGGTGCACGACGCGGCGGTGCGGGTGCTGACCACCTTCGAGGAGTCCGATCCCGCCGCGCACCGCGATGTCATCTGGCTGGCGTCGGAGGATGTGCGCGGAGTCGCGCGCCGCACGCTGCACATGGCCCCGCTGTCGGTGGGCGGGCTGCTGCGCAGCCGCCTGTTCGGCACGGCCACCGTGGTTCTCACCTCGGCGACGCTGCAGATCGGCGGTTCGTTCGACAATCTGGCGGTGACCTGGGGCCTGCCGCCGCAGTCCTCGGCGACCGTGGACCCGGCACTGGCCACCGGCGCCGAGGCCCCGTCGGACGAGAAGACGCTGCGCTGGAATTCGGTCGACGTGGGTTCGCCCTTCGACCACGCCAAGTCCGGAATCCTTTATGTGGCAAAGCATTTGCCCGCGCCGGGACGGGACGGGCTGCCGCAGTCGTACCTGGACGAGATCGAACGCCTCATCCGCGCGGCGGGCGGGCGCACCCTCGGGCTGTTCTCGTCCATGCGAGCGGCCAAGGCTGCCACCGAAATTCTGCGGGAGCGTCTCGACACCCCCATCCTGTGCCAGGGTGACGACGCCACCGGCGCCCTTGTCCGGAAATTCGCCGAGGACCCGGAAATCTCCCTCTTCGGGACACTTTCACTGTGGCAGGGCGTGGACGTTCCCGGCCCGTCGCTGAGTCTGGTGATCCTGGACCGGATTCCGTTCCCGCGCCCGGACGACCCGCTGCTGGTGGCGCGTCAGCGCGCGGTGGAATCGCGAGGTGGCAATGGATTCCTGTCGGTCGCGGCCAATCATGCGGCACTGCTGCTGGCACAGGGAACGGGCCGTTTGCTGCGCAGTGTGGACGATCGCGGCGTTATCGCAATTCTGGATTCGAGACTGGCGACGGCGCGCTATGGCGGTTATCTCCGAGCATCATTACCACCATATTGGGAAACATCCGATCCCCAAGTTGTGACAAAAGCTCTCGAAAGACTGACAAATAGTGTCGCGCAAATGAAATGAGCTTGTGAGAACAGTCACAGGGGTGGTCCCTACTTCCGATCAGAAGTAAATTGGCTTTCGATACTCCGGTGAACCCCCAATTCCCACATCGGATGTGTCCGTCGTCCCCGCGCCAAGCCCTGCACGCGGCGCGGGGACACCGAAACTTTCTTCCCGTCCTACTTCACCGCGAGGGTGACGAGCGCGGCCACCACACCCAGCGCGACCGCCCCGGCGCCCCAGACCAGACCCTGGCGCTGCCACGGGCGGCCGGAGTCCAGCGACAGCCGGCCCGGCCCCGCGAAGGCGAAGGCGGCGGCTGCCACGGCGTACACCGCCGGCAGCTCCCACATCGCGAATCCGCCACCCCAGGTGGCGTGCACGGCATTGATCATGGTGCCCAGCGCGATGGCGCCGGCCAGCGGCGTCAGCAGGCCCAGCATCAGCAGTAGCCCGCCGGTGAGCTCGCTCAGGCCGGCCAGGGTGGCGAAGAACTTGCCCGGGTCGTAGCCCATGCCCTGGAAGCCCTGCGCGGTCGCGTCCAGGCCGTAGCCATTGAACCAGCCGAACAGCTTCTGCGCGCCGTGCACGGCCAGTCCGCCGCCGAAGCCCAGCCGGGCGACCAGCAGGCCGATATCGGTGCCGCCGAGGCCGTTCGAGGCGGTGGCTCGGGCGGTGGCGTTCACGGTTGCGGTCATGTCGGGGGTCCTCGTCTCTCGGGTCTGTACGGCTCGGCGGCGATCCTATCCGGACCGTGGTCCGTTTTGCAGCCTACAGCAGGCCCCCAACGAGACCGGGCGCGAGGCTATTCCGCCTCGCGCCCCCGGAAAGGGATTTCAGGGCCGGCCCCTGAGAGTCGGCTCTACTTGGCCAGGTACCAGAAGTAGTAGAGGAACACGGCCATCAGCGCCCACATGACCGGATGCACCTCGCGCGCACGCTTCTTGGCCACCATGACGATCGGGTAGAACAGCAGACCCATGGCGATGCCGTTCGCGATCGAGTAGGTCAGCGGCATCATGATCACGGTGATGAACGCCGGGACCGCGTATTCCAGCCTGTTCCACTCGATTTCGCCCAGCGCCCGGGACATGAGCACGCCGACCACGATGAGCGCGGGCGCGGTCACGGCCGACACATCGGCGAAGGTGGCGAAGATCGGGAAGAAGAACAGGGCGATCAGGAACCAACCGGCCGTGGTGACCGCGGTGAGGCCGGTGCGGCCGCCCGCCGAGACACCCGCGGTGGATTCGACATACGCGGTGGTCGAGGAGGTGCCGATGATCGCGCCCGCGGCGGTGCCGACCGAGTCGGCGGCCAGCGCCTGGCCCGCGCGGTCCAGTTTGCCGTCCTTGGTGAGCAGCCCGGCCTGGTTGGCGACGCCGATCAAGGTGCCGGAAGCGTCGAAGAAGTCGACGAACAGCATGGTCAGCACGACGACCACCATTTTCCCGGTGAAGGCGTCGGGCAGGTGGATGATGGCTTGACCGAAGGTCTGATCCAGCCCGTGCGGCATGGCGGCGACCGAATTCGGCAGCTGCACCAGGCCGGTGACGATGCCTACCACGGTGGTGCAGAGGATGCCGTAGAGCACCGCGCCGTGCCAGCCGAGCGTCAGGAAGACGACGGTCACGACCAGGCCGAAGAGCGCCAGCAGGGTGGTGCCGTGATGGAAATTGCCCAGGTGCACGAGCGTGGCCGGGTCGGAGGTGACGATGCCCGCGCTCTTGAGACCCAGGAACGCCACGAAAAGGCCGATGCCAGCGCCGACCGCGAGCTTCATCTGCATGGGGATGGCTTCGATGATCTTCTCGCGCACCTTGGTGACAGCGAGGACGAAGAACACCACACCGGAGATGAGGGTGCCCGAAAGTGCTTGCTGCCACGGGATTCCCATGTGCAGGACGACCGTGTAGGCGAAGAAGGCGTTGAGGCCCATGCCCGGCGCGAGCGCGACCGGATACTTGGCCCACAGGCCCATGACCAGGGTGCCGAAGATGGCGGCGACGGCGGTCGCGGTGAAGACGGCCTGGAACGGCATGCCCTTGTCACCGAGGTCGCCGTGGTCGCCCAGGATCCGCGGGTTCACGGCGAGCACATACGACATGGCGAGGAACGTGATGGTTCCCGCCATGACCTCGCGCTTGAAGGTGGATCCGTGTTCGCTGATGCCGAAGTACGCGTCGACGCGCCCCTTGGTACGCGTGAGGACGTCGGTGGTCATGTGGGGTGTCTCCAGTCGGCGGGAGGGTAGAAGGCTGCCGTGGGCACCGTACTGGTCCGGATGGCACGATCTGTCACTGACCCCGCGAATTGTGGGCAATCACACCTGCCTGAGCGTTGTATTTCCGGTGCCGCCAGCGCAATTTGTCGGCTATTTAAATAACTACCGGCCGGTAATTTGAGAGTCTTGACCCCTATTGCCTGGAACGTTACAAATACGTATTCCGCCGGAGGTGTTCAGGGGAACCGGCCAGGCAGAAGTAGTACGCCAGTGGTAACCGATGTCATCGACGCGGTCGCGGACTTCGCGATCGACCGCCAAGCGATCTGGGATGTCCTGGTCGACCCGCAGACCTACCCCCGGCTATTTCCTGGAATCGGCGCATGCGAACAACTCGACACCGTCGATACGCATCCCACGCTGAATATGCGCGTCGGCGGCAATGGCATCGAAATCCGGGTGCTGCGAGTGCAACTGCACCTCACCCGCGCGGGCGAGAGCTTCGAGCTGCACTGCCCCGAACAGGGCAGCTTCGCGACCGTGCGCCTGCGCGGCGACACCCAGCACACCCGGATCCACGTCACCTACTTCAAGGCCGGGCTGGTGCATCCGCTGCCCGCGCAGCTGCCGAACTCGGCGGTGGTGGCCTGGACGGTGGCCGGGCTCCGGCGGGTCGGCGACCTGGTCCAGGGCACGCCGTCCTCGCTCATCGTCAATGGCGAGGATTCGCGGATGCGGCTGCAGGCCGGGGTGGTCAAGCGGATGGTGGCCTCCGGCGTGGTGCGCACCTACCGGCCGGATGTGGGTCTGCGGCAGATCGGCGGACTGGCCAAGTGGGGCTTCAGCCTGGCCGGCGGCTACGCGGCGGGGGCCGCGCACTCGCCCCAGCGGCCGGCCGTCATCGACGACCGGTATTCCAGCACCTTCGACCAATTGCACTCGCGCACTAGCGCTCTGGCGGGAGCCTTCGCCGCGCTGGGGTTCGGGCCCGGCACCGCGATCGGGCTGTTGTGCCGCAATCACACCGGCATGGTCGAGTGCATGGTGGCGGCGGGCAAGTCGGGGGCGGACGCGGTGCTGCTCAATACCGGGCTGCCCGCCCGGCAGGTCGAGGAGATCGTGGAGCGGCATCGGCTGTCGGCGCTGTTCGCGGACAGTGAATTCGAGCATCTGGTCCGGTATCTGCCCACCGAGCTGCCGCGCTTCACCACCGACGACGCCGCAGCGGATCCCGGGCGCACCACCATCGAGGAACTCATCGCCATGCGCCAGGAGCCGCCGCGCAAGCCGCCGCGGCCGGGCCGGCTGGTGGTGCTCACCTCGGGGACCAGCGGCATGCCGAAGGGCGCGCGGCGGCCGCATCCCAAGGGTTTCGGGACCGTGGCGGCGCTGCTGTCGCGAATTCCGTTCGGCACCAACGAGACCATGTTCATTCCGGCCCCGCTGTTCCACACCTGGGGGCTGGGGGCCCTGCAGATCTCCACGGCCGTCCGGGCGACGGTGCTGCTGGGTGACCGCTTCGACGCCGAGGACTGCCTGCGCCGCATCGCCGAGCTCAAGGTGACGGCGTTGATCGTGGTGCCGATCATGGTGAACCGGATCCTGGACCTGCCCACGGATGTTCGCGCCCGCTACGACCTGTCGAGCCTGCGCATCGTGGCCAGCTGCGGGGCGCCGCTGGCCGGCGCGACGGTGCTGGCGTTCCTCGATGCCTTCGGCGAGATCCTCTACAACGTGTACGGCTCCACCGAGGTGTCGTGGGCCTCCATCGCCGATCCGGCGGATCTGCGCGTGTCCCCCACCACCGCGGGGCGACCGCCGCTGGGCACGAAACTCGCGGTGCTGGGCCCGGATCGGCGTCCGGTGCCGGTGGGGGCGACCGGGCGCATCTTCGTCGGCAATCACATGCTGTTCGACGGCTACACCGACGCCACCCCGCCCGACGAGGCCGACGGCATGCTCGATACCGGCGACATCGGCTACCTGGACGCGTCCGGCAAGCTGTTCGTGGCCGGCCGCGACGACGAGATGATCATCTCCGGCGGCGAGAACGTCTTCCCGCGCGCCGTCGAGGAGGCCCTCTCCCATCTGCCGCAGGTGAGCGAGGTCGCCGTGGTGGGCGTCCCGGATCACGAATTCGGCCAGCGCCTGGCCGCTTTCGTGGTCAAACGCCCCGGCTCCGGCCTCGACTCCGACATGGTCCGCAACTACATCCGCCACCGCGTCAGCCGCTTCTCCGTCCCCCGCGACGTCACGTTCCTGGATGCGTTGCCCCGCAACCCCACCGGGAAGATTCTCAAACGGACGCTGATCGCGCCCACCTGATCGTCAGGGGCTGGGCGTGGCGATCAGGCCGAGTTCGGCGTCCGTGGCGAGGAGCGGGTGGTGCGGCAGGATGCGGATCGTGTATCCGACCGCACCGGACAGCGGGACCGGCGTCTGGATGGTGAAAATGTCGGTGCCGGAATCGGTTCCGGCATGGCGCATGGGGAAGGTGTGGACGTCGGTCAGGTCGTCGGTGGGTGAGACCCGGCCGAGCACGGCCTGCACGCTGACGTCGGCGGGGGTCAGGCCGCCGAGGTCGATGCGGGCGCGCAGATCCAGATCCGCGCCGATGACCGGGGTGTCGGGCAGGCCGGAGCTGTCCACCTGCAGGACTTTGACCGTGGGCCAGGCGGATTCGACGCGGCGGCGGTACACCGACAGGTCCTGTGCGCCCTTGAAGTCGTTGGCGGACACCGCTTCATAGGCCGCGGCGGCGGGCGTGTAGTAGTCGACGGCGTAGTCGCGGACCATGCGGGAGGCCAGCACCTTCGGGCCCAGCGTCCGCAAGGTGTGGCGGACCATTTCCATCCAGCGGGCCGGCAGGTCGTCGTGATCGCGGTCGTAGAAGCGCGGCAGCACAGCGCGTTCCAGCAGGTCGTAGAGGGCCGACGCCTCCAGGTCGTCGCGGCGATGCTCGTCGCGGACGCCGTCGGCGGTGGGGATGGACCAGCCGTTCTCGCCGTCGTACATCTCGTCCCACCAGCCGTCGCGGACGGACAGGTTGAGACCGCCGTTGAGGGCCGACTTCATACCGGAGGTGCCGCAGGCCTCGAGCGGGCGCAGCGGATTGTTGAGCCAGACGTCGCAGCCCCAGTACAGGTAGCGGGCCATGGACATGTCGTAGTCGGGCAGGAAGACGATGCGGTGGCGCACGGCCGGATCGTCGGCGAAGCGGACCACCTGCTGGATGAGCGCCTTGCCGCCCTCGTCGGCCGGATGGGATTTGCCGGCGACCACCAGCTGCACCGGATGCTCCGGATGGAGCAGCATGGCGCGCAGGCGTTCCGGATCGCGCAGCATCAGGGTGAGGCGCTTGTAGGTGGGGACGCGCCGGGCGAAGCCGACGGTCAGCACGTCCGGGTCGAAAACCTCGTCGATCCAGCCGAGTTCGGCGCTGGCGGCGCCGCGTTCGAGCCACGAGTTGCGCAGCCGGCGGCGCACCTCGTCGACCAGGATGCCGCGCAGCGCATTCCGGGTGGACCACAGTTCACGCAGGTCCACATCGCACAGCCGCTCCCAGCCGCGGGCCTCCTCGACCAGTTCATCGCCGATGAGTTCGCGGGCCTTGTCGATCCATTCGCGCGCGGCCCAGGTGGGGGCGTGCACGCCATTGGTGACCGAGCCGATCGGGACCTCGCTCGCGTCGAAGCCCGGCCACAGCGGCGCGAACATGGCGCGACTGACCTCGCCGTGCAGCTTCGACACGCCGTTGGCGCGCTGGGCCAGGCGCAGGCCGAGGTGGGCCATGTTGAACACCGACGGATCGGCCTCCCGCCCCATGGCCAGGATGCGGTCCACGGAAACGCCCGGCAGCACCGGTGATTCCCGTTCGCCGTGCGCGCCGCCGAAGTACCGGCGCACCAGGGAGCCGGCGAACCGGTCGATGCCCGCGGGGACCGGGGTGTGGGTGGTGAAGACGGTGCCGGCGCGGACCGCGGCCAACGCGGAGTCGAAATCCATTCCGGCGGCCATGAATTCGCGGATGCGCTCGATGCCGAGGAATCCGGCGTGGCCCTCGTTCATGTGGAAGACGTCGGGATCGGGCAGGCCGTTGGCGCGGGTGTAGGCGCGCACCGCCCGGACGCCGCCGATGCCGGCCAGGATCTCCTGCTTGATGCGGTGGTCCTGATCGCCGCCGTAGAGCCGGTCGGTGACGGCCCGCAGTTCCGGGTCGTTGTCGGCGATATCGGAGTCCAGGAGCAGCAGGGGAATCCGGCCCACCTGGGCGATCCACACCCGGGCCCGCAGCACCCGCCCCTCGGGCATGGCCACGTGCACGAGCACCGGCGCGCCGCCGTCAGTGAGCAGCCGGAGCGGTAGTCCCATCGGGTCCAGGGCCGGATAGTGCTCGGCCTGCCAGCCGTCGGCGGTCAGGGACTGCCGGAAATAGCCGGAGCGGTACAGCAATCCGACGCCGATGAGCGGCAGGCCCATATCCGAGGCGGCCTTGAGGTGGTCGCCCGCCAGAATCCCGAGCCCGCCCGAATAGTTGGGCAGCACCTCGGTGACGCCGAACTCCATGGAGAAGTAGGCGATCCCCCGCGGCCCGCGCTGCTGCTTCTGGAACCAGCGCGGGCGGTCCAGATAATCCTGCAGATCGGCCGCCGCGGCATCGACCCGCCGCACGTAGGTCTCGTCCCCGGCCAGCTCGTCGAGCCGGGCCGCGGGTACCTCCCCCAACATCCGAACGGGATCGTGCCCGACCTCGGTCCACAGCCGGGGATCCAGCTCCGCGAAAACATCCTGGGTAGGCCCGTGCCACGACCAGCGCAAATTGGTCGCCAGCTCGGTCAATGCGGACAACCGCTCCGGCAGATGGGCACGAACGGTGAATCGACGCAATGCCTTCACAGTGCTTATTCTGCCCTCCGCTTCGCTGGGGGCCGGTTCGCGGCCCCCAGGTCTCGATTCTTTCCCTCCTCCGCTCCTCCGCTTCGCTCCCCCGCTCCAAGGCGGAGGTCTATTCCAGCCGCGGTCCAGAATCGAGACGGCCGCGAACCTCTGCGCGCATCTGATGCTGGTCAGAACATCCCCCGCGCGGAGCATCCCGTCGGCAACCGATAACGTGTTTCACATGAGCGAGCAGCAGATCGAGGCGGTCGAGGGACAGCCCACCCAGGAGCATCACGAGGGCGGGTTCCGGCCGATCCGAGAACTGGGCCGCGACAACACCAGGGGTGGAGCGCACTACGGGGAGTTCATCGACGAGGTGCGCGGGCTGATGGACCGGGTGCGGCTGGCCGACCCGTCCGACGCGCTGGCGCTGGATGTGATCGCCACTCTGAAGGAGCTCAACGACAAGCTCGACGCGGCGGTCGTCGACGAATGGGACGCGCCGGCGTGGCATCGCAACGACCTGCCCGCGCGCGGCAACATCACGCTGCCGCCGTTCGAGGTCGACGCCGCGAGCGAGGACGGGGTGCGGGCCCGCATCACCTTCCGCACCTTCCACCTGGGCGGCAACGGCGCGGCCCACGGCGGCCACATCGCCCTCGGCTTCGACGACCTGCTCGGCATGACGGCGGCGCTGTACACCAGGCAGGCCACCCGCACCGCCTACCTGCACGTCGACTACCGGTCCATCACGCCGCTGAATACCGAGCTGGTGCTGCGCGGCTGGGTGGAGCGGCAGGAGGGCCGCAAGGTGTTCGTGCGCGCCACCCTGCACGACGGCGACCGGCTGTGTGCCGAGGCCCACGGCCTGTTCGTGCTCCTCAAGCCGGGCCAGCAGTAGCCACTCCGGTAAGTTCGAGGGCGTGACCGGCCGCATCGCCATCGATGACACCGCCCCCGTGATTCCCGGCGGCCGGCCGACCAAGGCCGTGGTCGGCGAGGTCGTCCCGGTGCGAGCGGTGGTCTGGCGCGAAGGCCACGAGGCGGTCGCCGCCACGCTGGCGGTGCAGGCCCCGGGTTCGGCACGCACGCACCGCATTCGCATGAGCCCGGAGTACGAGCCGGACGTGTTCAACGCGGTGTTCACCCCGACCATGCCCGGGCGCTGGACCTTTCGGATCGAGGGCTGGAGCGATCCCCTCGCCACCTGGCGGTCCGGGGTCGAGGCCAAGCTCGCCGTCGGGCAGAGCGCCGTCGATCTGGCCAATGATCTGGAGACCGGGGCCCGGCTGCTGGAGCGGGCCGCGCTCGCGGTCCCGAAGCGGCAGTGGGAGATCCTGCGCGCCGCGGCCGCCGCGCTGCGCAGCGACGCGCAACTGCCCGCCCGGGTCGCCGCCGCCTTCGGCGCCGAGGTCGGCGAGATCCTGCGGGCAACACCGTTGCGGGAGTTCGTGACTCACGGACCATTGCACACCGTGCAGGTGGAGCGGCAGCGGGCGCTGGTCGGGGCGTGGTACGAATTCTTCCCGCGGTCGACCGGCGGCCGGGACGCCGAGGGCCGCCCCGTGCACGGCACCTTCGCCACCGCCGCCAAGGATCTGCCCCGCATTGCCGCGATGGGCTTCGACGTGGTGTACCTGCCGCCGATCCACCCCATCGGCACAGTGAATCGCAAGGGGCCCAACAACTCCCTGACCGCGGGACCCGCGGATGTCGGCTCGCCGTGGGCCATCGGCTCGGCGGAGGGCGGGCACGACGCCATCCACCCGCTGCTGGGCACCGAGGCCGACTTCCTCGACTTCGTCGCGGCCGCACGGGAATTGGATATGGAGGTGGCGCTGGACCTGGCGCTGCAGTGCGCGCCCGACCATCCGTGGGTGGCGGCGCATCCGGAGTGGTTCACCACGCTGCCCGACGGCACCATCGCGTACGCGGAGAATCCGCCGAAGAAGTATCAGGACATCTATCCGATCAATTTCGACGACGAGCCCGACGGGCTCTACGCCGAGGTGCTGCGGGTGGTGCGGCATTGGATCGGCCTGGGCGTCACCGTGTTCCGGGTCGACAATCCGCACACCAAACCGGCGGACTTCTGGGAATGGCTGATCGCCGAGGTGCACCGCAAGAATCCGGAGATCATCTTCCTGTCGGAGGCCTTCACCCGTCCCGCGCGCATGTACGGTCTGGCGCGGCGCGGATTCAGCCAGTCCTACACGTATTTCACCTGGCGCACCCACAAACACGACCTCGAGGAATTCGGCCGGGAATTGGCCGCCAAGGCCGATGAGGCCCGGGCCAACCTGTTCGTGAACACCCCCGACACCCTGCACGAGAGCCTGCAGTACGGCGGGCCCGGCATGTTCGCGATTCGCGCGGTGCTGGCCGCGACGCTCGGGGCCACCTGGGGCGTGTACTCGGGCTTCGAGCTGTACGAGCACCAGGCGGTGCAGCCGGGCAGCGAGGAGTACCTGGACTCCGAGAAATACCAGCTGCGGCCACGCCGTTTCGCCGAGGCGGCCGCGCGCGGGGAATCCCTGGAGCCGTGGCTGACCCGGCTCAACGAGATCCGGCGCGCGCATCCCGCGCTGCAGCAGGTGCGCTGCATCCACTTCCATTACGTGGACAACGATGCGCTGCTGGCGTTCTCGAAGTTCGACCCCACCACCGGCGACGCGGTGCTCGTGGTGGTGAACCTGAACCCGTTCGGCGCCGAGCAGGGCATGGTCTCGCTCGACCTGCCCGCCATCGGCCGCGAATGGCACGACCGGCCGACGGTGTACGACGAGGTCACCGGCGAGGAATACCACTGGGGCCAGAGCAATTACGTGCGTCTGGACCCGGCCCGGGTGGCAGCCCACATTCTCGTGCTGCCGCCGGTGCCGGCCGCCGCGCGCACCGAGCTCGCCCATCGCCGATCGTTCCGATGAATCGGCGCGACCTTCTGCTGCTGGCGGCGGGCACGCACCCCGATCCGCACACGGTGCTGGGGGCGCATCCGCATCCCGACGGGACGGTCATCCGGGTGCTGCGGCCGCACGCGGAGACGGTCGCGGCCCGGATCGGCGGCGTGGATCATCCACTGGCACACCGCGAGCAAGGCGTGTTCGAGGCCGTGGTGCCGTTCCCGCAGCTGTGGGACTACCGCCTGGTCACCTCCTATCCGGGCGGGCGCACGGTGGTGGACGCGGACGGGTACCGCTTCCTGCCCACCCTCGGCGACATCGATCTGCACCTGCTCGGCGAGGGCCGGCACGAGCGGCTCTGGGAGGTGCTGGGCGCGCACCCGAAGCGCTACCCCGCCCTCGACGGCGAGGTGTCCGGCACGGCCTTCGCGGTGTGGGCCCCCAATGCGCGGGGGGTGGCGGTGATCGGGGATTTCGACGGATGGAGCGGAAACACCGCCCCCATGCGGAAACTCGGCGATTCCGGGGTGTGGGAGCTGTTCCTGCCCGGCATCGAGGCCGGGGCGCTGTACAAGTACCGCGTGCACGGGGCGGACGGACGCATCGCCGACCACGCCGATCCGATGGCCTACGCCAGCGAGGTCCCGCCCGCGACCGCGTCGGTCGTCACCGCGAGCGAATTCACCTGGGGCGACGCCGAATGGCTGCGGGCGCGGGCCCGCACCGATCCGCTGCGCGCGCCGGTCAGCGTCTACGAGGTGCATCTGGGTTCGTGGCGGCCGGGGCTCGGGTATCGCGAGATCGCCGAGCAGCTGGCGGAATACGTGCTCGCCCAGGGCTTCACGCATGTCGAGCTGCTGCCGGTGGCCGAGCATCCCTTCGGCGGCTCCTGGGGTTACCAGGTCACCTCCTATTACGCGCCGACCGCCCGCTTCGGCTCCCCCGACGACTTCCGGTTCCTGGTGGATCACCTGCACCGCAGCGGAATCGGCGTCATCCTCGACTGGGTGCCCGCGCACTTCCCGCGGGACGAGTGGGCGCTGGCCAGATTCGACGGCACCGCCCTCTACGAACACGCCGACCCGCGCCGCGGCGAGCAACTCGACTGGGGTACCTACGTTTTCAACTTCGGCCGCCACGAGGTGCGCAACTTCCTGGTCGCCAACGCGCTGTACTGGATCGAGGAGTTCCACATCGACGGCCTGCGCGTGGACGCCGTGGCCTCGATGCTCTACCTGGACTACTCCCGCCCCGACTGGGAGCCGAACATCCACGGCGGCCGCGAGAATCTGGAGGCCGTCGCCTTCCTGCAGGAAATGAACGCGACCGTGCACAAGCACCATCCGGGCGTGCTGACGGTGGCCGAGGAGTCCACCACCTGGCCGGGGGTCACCCGCGCCACCGAGGTCGGCGGCCTGGGCTTCACCATGAAATGGAATATGGGCTGGATGCACGACACGCTCGGGTATCTCGCCCACGACCCGGTGTACCGGACCTGGCACCACAACGAGGTCACCTTCTCGCTGACCTATGCCTGGAGCGAGAACTACCTGCTGCCCATCAGCCACGACGAGGTGGTCTACGGCAAGGGGACGCTGTGGACCCGGATGCCCGGCGACGATTTCACCAGGGCGAGCGGGGTCCGCGCGCTGCTGGCCTACATGTGGGCGCATCCGGGCAAGCAGCTGTTGTTCATGGGCCAGGAATTCGGCCAGTTCCGGGAGTGGGACCACGATCGCGGACTGGATTGGCACGAGCTGGAAAACCCTCTGCACCAGGGCATTCAGCGGCTGGTAGGGGACCTCAACCGGCGGTATGCCGCCAATCCCGCACTGTGGAGCCAGGATACGTCGCCGGGCGGCTACTCCTGGATCGACGCCGACGACCGCGACAACAATGTGCTCTCGTTCCTGCGGTACGGCACCGACGGATCCATTCTCGCCTGCGTCTACAACTTCTCGGGCCGTCAGCTCGGCGACTATCGCATCGGATTGCCCGGGCCCGAACCGGATTCGTGGTACGAGGTGCTGAACACCGACGCCATCGCCTATGGCGGCAGCGGCACGGGCAATGCCGGCGCGATCGCCGCCGAGCCCGTGCCCTGGCACGGCCGCCCGGTGTCGGCCGCCCTGACCCTCGCGCCGAACAGCGCCCTCTGGTTGTCGAAGACGCCACCGGCCGGCACCGGGTAGGACGACCGGTTCCCACCGGACGGGAGTGCGGAACGGAGGCCTCCCCCCGATCACTCCGGCCAGCCGGGCGCGCGGCCCAGCACAGCCAGGATCCGATCCAGCCCGGACGTCTCCGGCACGGCGACCTCGGGCGCGAACGACGAGCCCGGCAGTTCCCGCTCCGGACCGCGCGGCACCGCCTCGGCCACCGGCAGCCCCGCGCTCAGCAGGTCCGCGTCGAATTCCACGGTCTGTCCGAGCGCCCGCGCCACATCCCAGGCGTGCACGATGTAGTCGATGAAGTGGAAGCTGATGGCCAGCGGCGCGGGAATCACGATGCCGTCGCGGACCTCCGGCAGTGGGAACTGCCGTTCCAGCACGCCCGGCTCGGCGAAGGCGGCCAGCACGTGCTCGGCCGCCGCCCGGTACTCACCGATCGGATCGTCGCCGAGCGGCTGCGGCTTCCACAGCGCGAGGTCGCTCTCGCCACGGGCGGCGGCCGCGAAGCCGTAGTGCTGAACGATCATGTGCTCCAGCAGGTCTCGCAGTGTCCAGCCTGCGCAGGGCGTGGGTGCGTCCAGATCGGCGGGGGTGAGTCCCGCCACCACCTCGATGCTGGTGCGCACCGCGCGGGCGTCCAGCGCCAGCAGTTCGGTTCCCGAGGCCAGCAATTCTTCGTATGTGCCTATCATACGCACCAGCTTACTAATTTCCGCGCGACTGCGACAGAGACAATCCGGCGAATTCCACACCAACGGGTCCGCTGCGAGAGCAGTCTGGACAGACAGCCGTTTCGAGCCGGGAGGGTCCCGTGGACGAGCGCACCAAGATCACGCTGGACGAATCCGAGATCCCGAGGCGTTGGTACAACGTCATCCCGGACCTGGCCGCACCACCGCCGCCCACACTGCACCCCGGTACCGGACAGCCGGTCGGGCCCGAGGATCTGGCCCCGCTGTTCCCGATGGAGCTCATCCGGCAGGAGGTGAGCGGCGACCGCTACCTCGACATTCCGGACGAGGTCGTCGACGTCTACCGGCTCTGGCGGCCGACGCCACTGTTCCGGGCGCGACGGCTGGAGCAGGCGCTCGGCACCCCGGCCCGGATCTACTACAAGTACGAGGGTGTCTCCCCGGCCGGCTCACACGAATACCGCTGTGCCGCAGGCGTTCTACAACGCCGCCGAGGGCACCCGGCGACTGACCACCGAGACCGGCGCGGGCCAGTGGGGCAGCGCGCTCGCCTTCGCCTGTGCGCAGTACGGCATCGACTGCGAGGTGTGGATGGTGCGCGCCTCCTACGACCAGAAACCGCACCGGCGCACGCTCATGCAGACCTGGGGCGCGACCGTGCACGCCAGCCCCTCGCCGATCACCGCCGCGGGCGCGAAAATCCTTGCCGACCATCCGGATTCACCCGGCAGCCTGGGCATCGCCATCAGCGAGGCGGTGGAGGTGGCCGCGGCCGATCCGGCAACCCGCTACGCGCTGGGCAGCGTGCTCAATCATGTACTGCTGCACCAGACCGTGATCGGGGAGGAGGCGCTGAAACAGTTCGCCGCGGCGGGTGAACGCCCGCCCGATCTGATCATCGGCTGCACCGGCGGCGGCTCCAACTTCGCGGGACTGTTCCTGCCCTTCCTGCGCGAAAAGCTCGCGGGCCGAGCCGATCCGGTGATCCGGGCCGTCGAGCCCGCCGCGTGCCCGTCGTTCACGCGCGGCATCTACGCCTACGACTTCGGCGACACCGCCGGCTTCACCCCACTGATGAAGATGCACACCCTGGGCCACGACTTCATCCCCGATCCGGTACATGCGGGCGGGCTGCGATATCACGGCATGTCGCCGCTGCTGTCGCACATGTACGAGCTCGGATTGTTCGAGGCGGTGGCGAAGCAGCAGCGCGAATGCTTTGCCGCGGCGGTCACTTTCGCGAAGGCCGAGGGCATTCTTCCGGCTCCCGAACCCTCCCACGCGCTGGCGGCCGTCATCGAAGAGGCGAAGCGCTGCACCGAATCCGGTGAAGAGAAGGTCCTGCTGACCGCCCTGTGCGGCCACGGCCACTTCGACATGACCGCCTACGAGCGCTACCTCGCAGGCGAAATCCCCGACTTCGAACTCCCCCAGCCCCGTATCGACGCCGCGCTCGCCGGCCTCCCCACCGTCTGAACGAGATCAGGGAGCCCTCGCTGCGGGATTTCGTCCGAATCCCCGCGGTGAGAGCTCCCTGATCTCCAGTCGTCAGTACAGGGCGGCAGCGAGCTTGCGGCGGGCGGCGACCACGATGGGCTCGGCGGGGTCGAAGAGTTCGAAGAGTTCGAGCAGGTGGGTGCGGGCCTTGGTGCGGTCGTCGCCGGCGGTGCGCTTGACCTGGGCAACGAGGCGGTCGAAGGCGGCCTCCGGCTGCTGGTTGAACATTTCCAGGTCGGCCGCGGCGATGGCGGCGTCCAGATCGGCCGGGTCGGCGTCGGACTTGGCGACGGCGGCGGGGTCGAGATCCTGTACGCGGGAAAGGAATTGGACCTGACGCAGGGCGGCCTTGGCCTCCGCGTTGTTCGGCTCGGCGGCCAGGATGGCCTCGTACGCGGCGATCGCATTGTCGAATTCGCCGCGCTCCAAGGCCTCTTCGGCGGCGACGAAGCGGGGATCCTCGGGAGCCTCGGGCTCGGCCTCGGCGGCCTCCGCGCCGACGCCGGGGAGCTTGCCGCGCACGGCGTCCACCACGGCGGCGATCCACTGGGTCACCTGCTCCTCCGGCTGATTGCCGGTGAAGTCGGCGAGCGGCTGGCCCGCGGCCACGGCGACCACGGTCGGAATGCCCTGCACGCCGAAGGCCTGCGCGATGCGCATATTGGCCTCGGCCTCGACGGTGGCCAGATCCCAGTCACCACCACTCTGGCCGACCAGCTGCTCCAGCAGCTTCACCAGCTCGATACTCCCGGGGCTGCGCTGCGAGTACAGCGCCACCACCACCGGCACCTGAGTGGAGCGCCGTAGCACTCGATCCTCGAAATTGGCCTCGGTGACGGCATGGTCGCCCGGGACATCTCCCGCGGCGGCGGCCGGTTGCTTGAGAGCGGACAGGTCCACCGCGCCCGACATGGCGGCGGCTGCGGCGGCGGAGGGACGGCGTGCAGGTCGAGTCACGACATCCAGTTTGTCACGACCGTGCGGCGGCGGGTGCCGCGGCTTGGCTCAGTTCACCCAGCTGACCGGAGTTGATCGCCCACCGCTCGAAGAACACGGACGTGAACGGGACCACCGACGACAGCAGCGCCAGACCCGTGGTCTTGCCCGGCCATTCGAACTCGCGCGAGGCCAGCAGGCAGTTGATGGCGTAGGCCAGGAACACGATGCCGTGCAGCATGCCGAACACCATCACCGGCCACTTGATCGGCTGATCGGCGATCCCCAGCGCATCCGCGCGCTTCAGGGCCGAGCCGATGAACAGCAGCACCCACGAGGGCACCTCGAGCAGGCCGAAGAAACGCACGCGCTTAGCGACCGTGGACAGGTCGAACAGATCACCCATGGCAACCATTCTGCCCGATGCCTACGACGCCCTGTAGTGGACCTGGTCACATCTGGGACGGGCGCGCTGGATTCCTGGTATGAGAACCGGAACAGCCCCGGCTCACGAGCCGGGGCTGTTCCACATGAGCAGTTGTCCCTACCGCACGCGGACGATGAGGGCGTCGCCCTGGCCGCCGCCACCGCAGAGCGCGGCCGCGCCGACACCGCCGCCGCGGCGCTGCAGCTCGAGCGCCAGGTGCAGCACGATACGGGCGCCGGACATGCCGAGCGGGTGGCCGATGGAGATGGCGCCGCCATTGACATTGACCTTCTCCGGGTCGATGCCGAGCTTGCGGGTGGAGGCGATGCCGACCGCCGCGAACGCCTCGTTGATCTCGACCAGATCCAGCTCGGCGGGCGAAATGCCTTCCTTGGCACAGGCTTTGGCGATGGCGTTGGCGGGCTGGTCCTGCAGGGTGGAGTCGGGGCCGGCCACGACGCCGGCCGCGCCGATCTCGGCGATCCAGCTCAGACCCAGCTCCTCGGCCTTGGCCTTGGACATGACGACCACCGCGGCCGCGCCGTCGGAGATCTGCGAGGCGGAACCGGCGGTGATGGTGCCGTCCTTGCGGAAGGCCGGGCGCAGCTTGCCCAGCGACTCGGCCGTGGTGTCGGCGCGGATGCCCTCGTCCTCGGCGAACTGGATCGGGTCGCCCTTGCGCTGCGGGATCGAGACCGGGGTGACCTCGTCGGTGAAGAGGCCGTTCTTCCAGGCGGCCGCGGCCTTCTGGTGCGAGGCGGCGGCGAAGGCGTCCTGCTCCTCGCGGCTGATGGCGTCGGCGTCGTTGCGCTGCTCGGTGAGCGCGCCCATGGCCTGATCGGTGAAGATGTCGTGCAGGCCGTCGTAGGCCATGCTGTCGCGCAGGTTGACGTCGCCGTACTTGTAGCCCTCGCGGCTCTTCTCCAGCAGGTGCGGGGCGTTGGTCATGGACTCCTGGCCGCCGGCCACCACGATCTCGTACTCGCCGGCCCGAATCAGCTGGTCCGCCAGCGCAATTGCATTGATACCGGACAGGCACACCTTGTTGACGGTGAGCGCCGGGACATCCATCGGAATACCGGCGGCGACTGCGGCCTGCCGGGCCGGGATCTGGCCCGCGCCCGCGGTGAGCACCTGGCCCATGATCACGTAGTCGACCTGCTCGGGCGCCACCCCGCCCTTCTCCAGCGCCGCCTTGATGGCGAACCCGCCCAGGTCGGAGCCACTGAAGCCCTTCAGGGATCCGAGCAGCCGGCCCACCGGGGTGCGCGCGCCGGAGACGATGACGGAGGTGGTGGTCACGATGAGCCTCGCTTACGTCGTTTGGTGACTGCTCCGCCAACCATCGGAGCCGTACTCAAAGGTAACGTGCGGCGCTCCGGCATCCTTCCGAGGGGCGCGCTACCGTCACTGGTGTGAGCAACACAGAGAACACCGGATTCATCCCGTCGGAATACGTCACCGCCGTCGATCACGTCGGAATCGCTGTGCCAGATCTCGATTCGGCGGTGGCCTGGTACCGGGACAATCTCGGCATGGTGGAGACGCATCGCGAGATCAACGAGGCGCAGGGCGTGCACGAGGCGATGCTGTCCGTGCCCGGCACTCCGGCCGGCGCGGTCGCTCTGCAGTTGCTGGCTCCGCTCAACGAGGAGTCGACGATCGCGAAGTTCATCGACCGAAACGGGCCTGGCCTGCAGCAGCTCGCGTATCGTGTCACCGATGTCGAGGCTGTTTCCGCGCAACTGCGGGAACGTGGCTTGCGTTTGCTGTACGCAGAGCCGCGCGGCGGCACCGCTGGTTCCCGCATCAATTTCATCCACCCGAAGGATGCTGGCGGTGTGCTGGTGGAACTCGTCGAACCGGCGGCGAAAACTACCCACTAGTACCGTGTTCCGCCCTCCTAAAGAGGGCGTAACAACATTCGCGGTCGGGTCACCATTGGGTGTCGTCAGGCTGTAGTTTGTGGGTCATGTCGTCCACTGAGCCCGATCGTAATCGCTTCGTCGCGCTGCCCTTTACCGTTGTGCGGAAGGGCTATGACCGTGACGAGGTGCGTAACTACTTCGACCGTTTCGATGCCGAGCTGAGGGTCACCGCCACCGACCGCGATGCCGCCGCAGCCCAGGCCCGCAACCTGGCGGCCCAGCTCGAGGATGCCCGGGACGAGATCGACGAGCTCCGTAAGGAGGTCGACCGGCTCTCGGTGCCGCCGACCACCGCCGAAGGCATGTCCGATCGCATCTCCCGCATGCTGCGTCTGGCCTCGGATGAGGCCTCCGAGGTCCGCGCCCAGGCGCAGGCCGAGGCCGCCGAGATGATCTCGATTGCCGAGCAGCAGGCCACCGAAATGCGTGGGAAGTACGAATCGCTCCTCTCCGAGACCAAGGAGAAGCGCGAAGCGCTCGAAATCGAGTTCGAGCAGACTCTCGCGAACGCCCGCTCCGAGTCCGCCAAGATCGTCGAAGCCGCCAATGCCGAGGCCGACCGCCTCACCAAGGAGTCCGAGGCCAAGCGCAAGGCCACGCAGCAGGACTTCGAGGTCACCATGGCGGAGCGGCGCACCAAGCTGACCCGCGCCATGGAGGAGCTGGAGGCCACCTCGCGCGCCGAGGCCGCCCAGCGCATCAAGGACGCCACCGACGAGGCCAACCGCCTCATCACCTCGGCGACCAACACCGCGGATCGAAAGATCGCGCACGCCAAGGAACTTGCCGAGGAGATGCGTGTGCTCCGCGGCCGCGTCCTGGCCCAGCTGCTCGGCATCCGCGGCCAGCTCGACTCGGTCCCGGCCATGCTCGCCGCCGTCAACCGCGAGAGCGAACTGCTCGACGGCGCACCGGAACAGCGCTCCATCCAGAAGGGCGGCCGCAAGGCCATCGCCGACGCTCGCGAAGAGGACGAGATCGTCGACGAGCGCGAGAACGCTGACGTCTCCAGCTAATTCACCGACCGGGCGACAACCCGCATCCGTTCGAAGGCCGCTTCCCCCGGAGGGGAAGCGGCCTTCCTTATGCAAACCCGCTGGAGCCGTTGACGATCAGGACCCGCTGTCCGTGAACGCGACCGTCACCGACGATTGCGGGCAGGATCTGCGATACCGCAACCGCCCCGAACGCACTGAGCGCCAGCACGATTCGTTTGTGCCTCCCGGGGCTCAGGACCAGCGGCGGGTGATGGTGCGGGTGTTGCGGCCGTTCCAGCAGCCGGTGTGCCAGTGACGGCGATCGTCTTCGCCGCCGTGGACTGCCCAGGCGACGATGTGCGGTGTGCCCGGTGGGATGACGTGGTCGCAGCCGGGGCAGCGGTAGGGCTTGGTGGCGCGGGTGCCGGGGACCGTGCGGACGATGAAGGTCTCGTCGGTCCCGGGACCGTGTTCGGTGCGGCCGAAGACGTCGCCCAGGGGGCGCGGGTCCGAGTGGGATCGCGCCGAGTCCTTGGGGCGGGGTTTCCGGCGGGGCATGGTATCGAGGTTAGAACAGCCGGAACTCGCTGGAGTCGGTGCCGCGCAGGGCATCGTAATCCAGTGTGAGGCAGCGGATGCCGCGGTCGGCGGCAAGGGTCTTGGCCTGCGGCTTGATCTGCTGGGCGGCGAAGACGCCCGCGACGGGAGCCAGCAGCGGGTCGCGATTGAGGAGTTCGAGGTAGCGGGTGAGCTGTTCGACGCCGTCGATCTCACCGCGGCGTTTGATCTCCACCGCCACCGTCGCGCCGTCGGCGTCCCGGCACAGGATGTCGACCGGGCCGATGGCGGTCATGTACTCGCGGCGGATCAAGGTGTAACCGGGACCGAGGGTTTCGATGTGCTCGGCGAGCAATTCCTGCAGGTGTGCCTCGACGCCGTCCTTCACCAGCCCGGGATCGACGCCCAGCTCGTGCTTGGAATCCAGCTCGATGTCCTCGACGGTGATGCGCAGTTCCTCACCGGCCTTGTTGGACACCACCCACAGTTGGGTTGTCTCGGAATCGGTTTCCCGTTCCTCCAGCCAGCACGGCGGACTCATCCAGTTGAGGGGCTTGTAGGAGCCGCCATCGGAATGGACCAGCACCGAACCGTCGGCCTTCATCATGAGCAGACGACGGGCCATGGGCAGATGGGCGGTCAGACGGCCAACGTAATCGACCTGGCAACGAGCAATCACAAGGCGCACCGGTCGAGTCTAGTGACCGGGCATCAGCCCAGCAGCATCAGGCAGGCAAAAACGGAACCGCCCGCCAGCAACAGGTATTCCGGTACGTTCAACGGCCGCACCGCCCCGCCCTGCCGGCGGATCGTCAACCGCCCGATGCCCAGACCCAGGCACAGCGCCAGGAAGTGACCCACATTGGTGAAGGTGTGCCAGAGCACCACCCCGCCCAGCGCGAACGCCAGCCAGGTACTCGCCCACACCCACCGGCGATGCGGTGGCAGCACCGCCACCAGCGCACCCACCACGGCCATCGCGCCGTAGCTGACGCCGACGTCCTCGGCCATCGCGATACTGCCCGGCACCAGCTGCGACTGCACCGCCACCCACAGGCCCACCGCCACCAGCACGGTCGCGCCCACATGGCCGACGAAGAAGGTGTGCACCAGCTTCACGGTCCCGAAGCGCCGCTCCGCCAGAGCGAGCAGGCAGGCCAGCATCGGCACGATCAGGAACACCGTCGCCGCGCCCTCACCCACCAGGAAGGCGCTCGAGAACAGCGTGCCGAGGCGGCCCTCGGTCAGATTGTTCAGGTTCGTGCTGGCATGCAACACGATTCGCGACTCCCGCGGCGCGCTGACCATGGTCAGGGCCACGGCCCCCAGCAGCAGCAGACCCACATAGCTGTAGGTGGCGGGCAGCCACAGAGCAGCCCAGCGGAACCGCCGGGCCTGGTCGGCCGGCCGCAGTGGCGCGAGCTGGTGAATCATACTGTCGATCATTGTCTTCCCGGCCCCATCAGAACTGATTGTTCGCTGGGAGCCTGCTGTGTATCCGTACCCTATCCATATGTACCCGGGATACGCGCAGGTACCCCTGGATACGCAGAAGGCCCCGACCAAATTGGTCGGGGCCTTCGCGAAGGATGTTCCGGCGGTGTCCTACTCTCCCACACCCTGTCGAGTGCAGTACCATCGGCGCAGGTGGCCTTAGCTTCCGGGTTC